>CABUMU010000022.1 GCA_902492855.1 uncultured Collinsella sp.
CCCGCTGATGCCCAAGCAGCAGTAACGCCGCGGCCGAGCCAGTAAACGCCGACGCCCCATTTGAGCAGCTTTCTCAAATGGGGCGTTTTGCTTGAGAGGGATGGAAATGAAGATCGTGGTGAGCGCCTGCTTGATGGGCGAGAGCTGCAAGTATAACGGGCTCGATAACTACCACCGCGCGTTGGTCGAGGCTTGCGAGCGCACGGGGACCGAGGTCCTCCTCGTGTGCCCCGAGGTCTTTGGCGGCCTGCCCACGCCGCGCAAGCCGTCCGAGATTGTGAACGGCGAGGTTCGTACCTGCGAGGGCATCTCGGTTGATCGCGAATTTCGCCTGGGTGCCCAACGTGCGCTCGATATGTGCGAGCAGGCGGGCGGCCCGTCCGAGATTGCTGCGTGCGTCTTGCAGGACCGCAGTCCCTCGTGCGGCGCGGGTCGCATCTACGACGGTACCTTTAGCGGTACGCTCACCGCGGGCAACGGCGTCTTCGTTGATCTGTTGCTGCGTCACGGCTATCGCGTTATACCAGCTAGCGAGTTCGACCCCAGCATGCTGGAGCAATAAAAAACCACCACAAGGGCACTGCTCCCTTGTGGTGGTTTTGGGCTAGGCCTAGAGCGTGTGGCCGTAGGCGTTGGCGGCCTTGATAGCGGCGGCGAATTTCTCGTCGGTGAAGGGCTCCGGGTTACCCTGTTTCCACTCGTTGGTGGCGTGTGCGAACTCGCACAGGGCAGGGATATCGGCCTCGGAAAGGCCGACCTGCTCTAGCGTCACGGGCAGGCCCATCTGCTTGTTAAAGGCGGCATAGTGCTTAAGGTTCTCGGTGTCGCCCGTGTAGGCGAACAACACGAGCACGCCCAGGCTCACGACCTCGCCGTGTAGGTAGGAGCCCTCGCGCGGAATGCTGCAGGTGGCGTTGTAGAACGCGTGCGCCACGCTCGAGTTGTAGTAGTAATCGTTCTGGTTGGTCAGGTTGGAGACGTAGCCCGTGTTGACCACGATGTCGAGCGCGATCTGCTTGACGGCCTCGCTCGACAGGTCCTGGCGCACGTCCTCAAGACCCTGGACGCCATAAGTAAACAGCGGCTCGGAGCAGGTGTGGGCGAGTGCCAGGCCAAGACCGGCGGTGTGCTCCAGGTTGCCGGCGCTCGTGGCGTACTCGACCTCGGGCTGCTTAGACAGGGCATCGCCCACGCCGGCCCAGAAGTATTCTGCCGGTGCCTCGGCGATGATCTTGGGGTTGATGAAGATGTGAGCGGGGCGGTTGGGGTACGAATAGCCCTCGAGCGAGCCGTCGTCGTTGTAGACAACGGCAATGGCGGTCGCGGCCGAGCAGTTGGAGCAAATCGTCGGTACCGTAAAGACGATCTTCTTGAGCTCGATGGCCGCCGTCTTGACGGTATCGAGTGCCTTGCCGCCGCCGCAGGCGATGAGCACGTCGGCTTCCTGGCAGGCGGGGGAGTTTACGACCTTGGCGATATTGGCGCGCGTACTGTTGGTACCGTAGACGCGCGTCTCCAGAATCTCGACGTCGGTACCCGCCAGCGCAGCTTCGATACCGGGAAGTGCTGCGGCCAGTGCCCGCTTGCCACCGATGATCGCGACCTTGGCCGCTCCGTACTCCGCCAGTGCGGCGGGCAGCTCGTCAAAGCAGTCCTCGCCGACGGTATAATCACTCATTCCAATTGTGCGCATAGCAGCCTTCTTTCGTTAGTTAAAGTGCTTTCAGGTATTTTGCTCCTAGTGAAGGCTTGTAATAGCGAGAAATTTGTTAAGTATGAAACCAGTGTTGAGGGTTTTTCGCTAGCGGTGACCGTGCTACTATACAGCGCATAAGCGTTGATGGGGACGAGTAGTCGGCCGTTCGCATGCTACAGAGAGCGGGGGGCGCTGAGAGCCCGTGCATGCGACCGATGAAAATCACCCCGGAGCTGCGGTCCCAACGGACGTGCCGCGCAGGTTCGTCTTAGTAGACATCGCCGAGATGGTCGTCGATACAGACCAGCCGAGTAACGGATGCGAGCGCGCGAATACGCGGGCGAGGGCATCTAAGCTGGGTGGTTAAGCGAAGAGCTTTTGCGGGTGTGCAACCCGTTTTGTGGCGCTTCGTCCCAGCTTGTAGGGACGGGCGCATTTATGGTGCCCAGAGGGCGTGCGCGCCCACGACATGAAAGGGGTACCGTGGCAAACGAGTACAAGCAGACGATGAATCTGCCCAAAACCGGATTTCCCATGCGTGCCGGTCTTTCCAAGTCCGAGCCAAAGCGACTCAAGGACTGGCAGGACAACAAGGTCTACGAGCAAGTTCTAAAGAAGAACGAGGGTCACAAGAAGTTCGTGCTGCACGACGGCCCTCCGTACGCCAACGGCCCGATCCACATCGGCCACGCCATGAACAAGATCTCCAAGGACATGATTAACCGTTACTGGATGATGCAGGGCTATGAGGTTCCCTATGTCCCCGGTTGGGACTGCCACGGTCAGCCGATCGAGCATAAGGTCGAGGAGAAGCTCGGCACCAAGAAGTTCAACCAGACCTCCACGGCTAAGATCCGTGAGCTCTGCAACGAGTTCGCTGTCGAGAACATCGAGCTTCAGAAGGCCGGTTTCCGTCGTCTGGGCGTGCTCGGCGACTGGGACAACCCCTATCTGACGCTCTATCACCAGCATGATGCCGCCGACATCGAGGTCTTCAAGGCCATGTTCGATAAGGGCATGATCTATCGCGGCCACAAGCCGGTTCACTGGTGCAAGCACTGCCACACCGCGCTGGCCGAGGCCGAGATTGAGTACTCCGACGAGACGAGCCCCTCCATCTTCGTGCGCTTTGAGATGACCTCCAAGCCCGCCGGCCTCGAGAACTTCGACGGCCCGGTCGACTTTATCATCTGGACGACCACGCCGTGGACCATCCCCTCTGACCAGGCCGTTTCCCTTAAGCCCGGCGCCGCCTATGTCGCCGTTGAGCACGATGGCCGTGCCGAGGTCATGCTCGAGGACCTGGCTCCCAAGTGCTGCGAGGAGTTTGGCTGGGAGTACACCCCGGTTATGGTCGACGGCAAGCCCTACGTGGTTCCCGCCGAGACCTTCCATCACATCCACTACAAGCAGCCGATCTTTGACGGTGTCGAGGGCGTGGCGCTGCTGGCCGATTACGTCGGTGTCGACGACGGTACCGGTATCGTCCACAACTCGCCCGGCCACGGCGTCGACGACTACTTTGCCTGCCTCAAGGAGGGCATCACCGACATCTGCATGCCGGTCGATGACGACGGCAAGTTCTACACCGGCGAGGAGTTTGGCACCGGTGGCCCCTTCAGCGGTATGGACACCGATGAGGCCAACCCGCACATCATCGAGTTCCTGCGCGAGCGCGGCACCCTGGTCCTTGAGAAGAAGATCACGCACAGCTATCCGCACTGCTGGCGCTGCAAGCACCCGGTGCTCTTCCGTGCTACCGATCAGTGGTTCGTCTCGATGGACAAGACTGGTTTGCGCGAGGAGGCTGGCAAGGAGGTCCGCGAGAACGTCAAGTGGTATCCGGCTCACGCCGCCAACCGCATCGGTGCCATGGTCGAGCAGCGTCCCGACTGGTGCATCAGCCGTCAGCGCAACTGGGGCGTGCCTATCCCCAGCTACACCTGCGCCGACTGCGGCGAGAAGGTCATGAACGACGCTACGCTCGACGCCGTCATCAAGCTCTTCCACGAGAAGGGCTCCGACGCTTGGTTCACCGACGCTCCCGAGAGCTACCTGGGCGAGGCTTGCGTCTGCCCCAAGTGCGGCGGCCATCACCTCAAGGCTGATAAGGACATCCTCGACGTGTGGTGGGATTCCGGCGTGTCCTGGAAGGCCGTCTGCGAGTACCGTCCCGAGCTTGAGTACCCGGCTGACGTGTATCTCGAGGGCTCCGACCAGCATCGCGGTTGGTTCCAGAGCTCGCTGCTCACCTCGGTGGGTGCCAACGGCCATGCTCCGTACAAGGCGGTCGTCTCGCAGGGCTTCACGCTCGATGGCCAGGGCCGCAAGATGTCCAAGTCGCTCGGCAACGTCATCGACCCCAACAAGGTCTGCGACGAGATGGGCGCTGACATCATCCGTCTGTGGGTTGCCTCCGTCGACACCAGCTCCGACGTCTCCATCGACCATGAGATTCTCGCTCGTACGTCCGATGCCTACCGTCGTTTCCGCAACACGCTGCGCTTCCTGCTCTCCGAGCTCGAGGGTCAGTTTGAGCCCGAGACCGACGGCGTCGCCTTTGCCGACCTGCTGCCGCTCGACAAGCTCATGGTTGCCCGCCTGACTCAGGTTCAGGCCGAGGTCGACGACGCCTACGCCAGCTACGAGTTCCCGCGCGCCTACCGTGCGCTTTATGACTTCGTGGTTACCGAGCTCTCCAACGTGTACCTCGATGCCCTGAAGGACCGTCTGTACTGCGACAAGCCCGGCTCGCTCGAGCGCCGCAGCGCCCAGACCGTGCTGGCCGAGCTCTTCTCGATGCTCATGCGCGACCTGCAGCCGATCCTGTCCTACACGGTTGACGAGGCCATGGCATATGCGCCCGCTGGCTGCGTCGATCACCAGAAGTACGCCGCGCTGCTCGATTGGTACAAGTCGCCCATCACGGTCGACGAGGCCAATGAGTTCGAGGGCGTGCTCGAGGCTTCTCTTGAACTCCGTAGCGCCGTGACCAAGGCCCTTGAGGATGCCCGTTCTGCCGGCACCTTCACCAAGAGCCAGCAGGTTCGCGTCAAGGCGGTCGTTCCCGCCGAGATGTACGCGCTGCTGACTGGTGACAAAGCGGTCGACCTGGCCGAGTTCTACATCGTTTCCGATGTTGAGCTGACCCAGGGCGAAGAGCTTTCCGTCTGCATTGATGCTGCCGAGGGCGAGTGCTGCGACCGTTGCTGGAACTACCGCACCACCGTCGGCGAGTACAACGGCCACGCACATATCTGCAAGCGCTGCGCTGATGCGCTGTAGGTTACGGCGTTCGTAGAACGCCGTAACCTACCGACGCTGCAAACGCCCCTAAGCGGCAATCTGACGTTCAATCGTCGGTCGCGTACCAAAGTACGCTTCCCTCCTCTTTCACGTCACCTTGCTCGCTTAGGGACGTTTTCGCTGTTGGCGACGGTAATGCGGCGTTTCCATTGCTGGAGCTAAAGGCTTTCTTTCGCTTTCGCTCTTAGTCGAAAGCTATCAAGCGACATTCCGTTTTTCGGAATGTCGCTTTTGTTTTGTGCTGGTTATTTCGCCAGCGTTGGTGAATATGCTGCGTGTTTGGCGTTTGTCACTATAAGATGGTTACTTACGTTAAACGTAATTCGATGTTCTTGAGGGTAGGGGATTGATTTGGGTCGTACTGGGGATATGACGCCGCCTTTGCGTTGGCGGTTGGGTGTTGCTGGTGGGGTGGCGCTCGTTGTGCTGCTTGTTGACCAGCTGACCAAGCTTGCGGTTCGTGCCGTGGGCGACGCATTGCATGTGACCGTCATCCCCGGTGTCATCGACTTTATGTTTGTCCGCAATATCGGTGCTGCCTTTAGCATGGGCGAGGGACATGGCATCGCGTTTGCCGTGCTGGCGTTGGCGGTCATTATCGCTATTGCCGTGTACCTCGTTCGTGCACCCCAGCTCGCCCATCTTGAGGTTGTGGGCATGGCGATGGTTGCGGGCGGTGCTATCGGCAACGCTATCGATCGTTTGGCCTTTGGCTTCGTGACCGATTTTATTGCCACCACCTTCATTGACTTCCCTGTCTTCAATGTGGCCGATATCGGCATTACCTTGGGCGTCGTGCTCGCCCTCTTTGGCTACATGTTCTTGAGCCCCGCTGCCCGTGAGGTCGATGCGACCGCTGAGCTCAACGCCCGTGACGAGGCCCGCGCTAAGCGCAAAGCCCAGCAGCGTGGGGAGCGTGCCCGCAAGATTCGCGAAAGGAATGAACGCTAATGGCCGACATCCATATCCTTGTTGCGGATGATGCCGCTGGTCAGCGTCTTGACGCCTACCTGGGCGCCAATGACGGCTGCCCCACGCGTTCTGCCTGCGCGCATCTGATTGAGGGCGGTGCCGTTTGTGTCAATGGCGAGACCTGCCTGTCTAAAAAGTACGCCGTGCGAGCCGGCGACCGTATTTCGGTCGATTTGCCCGAGCCGCACGATCCCACCGATGTGATTCCCGAGGCCATCCCGCTCGACATTCGCTATGAGGACGACTATCTCATTGTGCTCTCCAAGCAGCGCGGCCTGGTGTGCCATCCTGCGCATGGTCATGAGAGCGGTACGCTCGCGAATGCCCTGGTCTATCACTGCGGTATCGACCATCTGGGCACCGTGCAGGGTGAGGACCGCCCCGGCATCGTGCATCGTTTGGATCGCGATACCTCGGGCCTTATGCTTGCGGCTAAGGACGACGACACCCAGCGCGCGCTCCAAAATCTTATCCGTACGCGCACGCTCGACCGTCGCTATATCACGCTCGTTCACGGTCATATCGCTATGGATGAGGGCACCATTAACACCGGCATTGCCCGTTCTACCCGTGACCGTGTCAAGATGGCGGTTTCGGACGATCCTTTCGCGCGCCAGGCCATTACGACCTTTAAGGTCCTTGAGCGCTTCGATTCCACGCGTTTTGACGACGGCTATACGCTCGTCGAGTGCCACCTGTTTACGGGCCGCACACATCAGATTCGCGTGCATATGCGCCATATCAACCACGCCTGCGTGGGCGATCCGCTCTACGGCAAGTGCGATGCACGCGCCGATCAGGGTCTGACCAGGCAATTCCTTCATTCCTGGCGTGTTGCATTCGACCATCCCGTGACGGGGGAGCGCATTGAGTGCCGCGACGAGCTACCGTGGGATCTCGCCGCGGTTCTTGACGACCTGGCCCCGCGCTCGCTTGGCCGCACCGCTGCCGGCGACGAAATAGTTCCGCAGCTCGGTCTGCTCGAAGCCTAGCCAGTATTAGGTGGTTTCTTGAACTCGGTAAGCCTGCGGTAAGATATACGGTTGTTTACGTAACGCGTTCTCGGGAGCCTGTATGCTCGCCTTTTTACAAACCAACACACCCATCGTGATCTTCAACCAGATTGTTGTCACGCTGCTCACGGTCTGCTTTCTGTACCAGGTGGTCTTCTTTGTCATTGGCGCTCTTCGTGGCGAGGTCGCGCCTCCCAAGGCCAAAAAACTTCACCGCTATGCCTTCTTCATTGCTGCGCATAACGAGGAAGCCGTAATTGCCAATCTCGTACGCTCCATCAAGGACCAGGACTATCCGTCCGAGCTTATCGAGGTCTTTGTCGTTGCCGACGCCTGCACCGACAACACCGCGCAGCTCGCGCGCGAGGCCGGTGCCATTGTTTACGAGCGCAATGACCTGGCCCGCAAGGGCAAGAGCTGGGTCATGGACTTTGGCTTCGACCGCATTCTCAACGAGTATCCCGACACGTTTGAGGGCTACTTTATCTTCGATGCCGATAACGTTATCTCCCGCGATTACGTTTCCAAGATGAATGATGCCTTTGACCAGGGCTTCCATGTGGTCACGAGCTATCGCAATTCCAAGAACTTCGGCAGCTCGTGGATCTCGGCTGCTAATGCCACGTGGTATCTACGCGAGGCGCGCTTCCTCAACAACGCGCGTAATATCTGCAAGACGTCCTGCGCTGTTTCGGGTTCGGGTTACCTTATCTCGTCAAGCGTTATCGAGGGCATGCACGGTTGGCAGTTCCACACGCTGTCCGAGGACATTCAGTTCACTACGTTCTGCGCTATTCACGGTATTCGCATTGGCTATGCGCCGGCGGAGTTCTTTGACGAGCAACCCGTGACGTTCAAGGCATCCTGGAAGCAGCGTATGCGCTGGACCAAGGGCTTTTACCAGGTGTTCTTTACCTACGGTAAGCATCTGGTCAAGTCGACGTTCCGCTATCATCGCTTTGCCGCCTACGACATGTTCATGACGATCGCCCCGGGTATGCTGCTATCGCTGATCTCGATGCTCGCTAATGCGACGTTCTTGATTGTGGGTGGCCTTTCGCATGGTTTCTTGGCTACCGAAGTTGAGATGCAGGCGTGCGCCGCTTCGCTCATTATGACCTTCGCCATGATGTATCAGACCTTCTTTATCCTGGCGCTGCTCACGACTATCTTTGAGTACAAGCACATTCACTGCGCGCAAAAGTGGCGTCTGGTGACTAACCTGTTTACCTTCCCGATCTTTATGTTCAGCTATATCCCTATCACGGTGGCCGCGCTGTTCCTGAAGGTCGACTGGGTGCCGACGCAGCACGCCGTCAACGTTACCCTTGACGAGGTCATGCAAGGCGCCAAATAACCACCACCAAAACCACCGCAAAGGGGACAGGCACCTTTGTGGTGGTTTTTGCTTTTGCGATGCAGCTCGAGGAGGAGTCCGATGGCCTATATCCCGTTTTGGATTTGCATCTTTGCCGGCGTGGCAATTGATGCCCGAGAGCGACGGTTTCCCAATGGGCTTGCCGGCGCATGTGCCGTGGCGGCGTTGGCGGGTGTTTGGCTCGACCTCGGTTTGAACACAGCGCTTGACCACGCGGGTCTTGCCGTCATTGTGTATCTTGCTCTCGTGCTGACTGAGTCCCTCTGGCGTCGTCTTCGCCAAATCCCTGGCATCGGCATGGGGGATGCCAAGGCGCTCTTCGCGCTTTGCACGCTCGACCCTATGGGCGGCATCGTGGCATTTGCCGTCGCGCTCCTGGCCCTGGCTCTCTCTTGCCTCTTCACAAAATCGCGCTCCCTGCCATTGCTCCCGTTTTTGGTGCCGATTTTTGCCATAATCGAGGTCGTGGGCTGCACTTTGTAACCGATTGCGCATCCTTCTTAAGGAGCATGCCATGGCAACTAATCAAGAAACGGCCGTCATTAAGGCGCGCATGGACCGTATTCCCTCGGCGTTGTCGCCCGAACTTGTCGAGCGCATTGCCGCCGATCGTGCTTCGGGCTATGTCAACCCGTATCGTTGCAACGACGATCAGGTCATTCGTCGTATTGATCGCGCCGCCGACAAAGGCAAGCTTATGCGTCCGGCGTTTATGCGTGATACCGAAAAGATACTTCATCTTCCGGCGTACACGCGTTATGCAGGCAAAACGCAGGTCTTTAGCTTCCGTAGCAATGATGATCTGTCGCGCCGCGGTTTACACGTGCAGCTTGTCTCGCGCATTGCGCGCGATATCGGTCGCGCCCTGGGGCTCAACTGCGATCTGATCGAGGCGATTGGCCTGGGCCACGACTTGGGACACACGCCCTTTGGCCATGCCGGTGAGCGATTCCTCAATGATATTTACCACGAGCGCACGGGTCGCTACTTTTTCCATAACGTGCAGTCGGTCCGCGTGCTCGACGCGCTGTACGGCCGTAATGTGTCGCTTCAGACGCTCGATGGCGTGCTATGCCACAACGGCGAATATGAGCAGCGTGTGTTTGAGCTCTCGGACATGAGCTCCTTTGACCAGTTCGATCAGGCGGTCGAGGGTTGCATCGCCACGGGCTATAGCGCAATTGAGCATCTGCGTCCCATGACGCTCGAGGGCTGCGTCGTTCGCATCTCGGATATTCTTGCCTACGTCGGTCGTGACCGTCAGGATGCGATCGCGGCGGGCCTACTTTCGCCCGACGCTTTTGATGATGGCCGGGGCGGTGCCTACAACAGTTGGATCCTCACGCATGCCTCCATCGATATCGTTGAGCACAGCTATGGTAAGCCGCGCATCGAGATGAGCGAGGACCTGTTTGAGGAAATTCGCCGTGCCAAGCGGGAGAATTACGAGAAGATCTACAGTAAGGGCGGTATCGAGGGCGATTCCGAGGCGGAGCTGCTCGAGGCGTTCGTAAAGCTCTACGACCGTTGCCTGCGGGATCTAAACAGTGGCGACGAGTCCTCTTACATCTTTAAGCACCATATTTCGCGCATTGAGCAGCAGCTTTCCTACTACGATCGCACCTATGCCTGGCAGGACGACAAGGATCAAGCCGTGGTGGATTACATCGCGAGCATGACGGACGGTTATTTCTGTGAGCTCACGAGCAAGCTGTTCCCTGGTCTGGAGTTTCCGCACCGTACCTATATTAACGAACGGTAGTTCGTATAAATTCGGTATACTGTTAGTAGAAAACGTTTTTGAATGATGCACGGGATGGCTATGGACGACCTTTTTTCTGCTTCGACGCGCGAGCGTTCCTTTCAGAATGCGCCGCTTGCGGTGCGCATGCGCCCTAATTCGCTCGACGAGTATGTGGGCCAGCAAAAGGCCGTCGGTAAGGGTTCATGGTTGCGTGCCGCGATCGAGCACGATGTGCTTTCGAGCGTGATTCTGTACGGGCCGGCCGGTACGGGTAAGACGACGCTGGCCCACATTATCGCCAACCATACCAAGAGCGAGTTTGTCGAGGTCAGTGCCGTGACGGGCACCGTGAAGGACTTGCGTCGCGTGATTGACGAGGCCAAGACGCGCCTGAATACGTACGACCGCCGCACCATTCTATTCATCGATGAGATTCACCGCTTCTCTAAGTCGCAGCAGGATGCTCTGCTGCATGCAGTTGAGAACCGTACCGTTATTATGATTGGCGCTACGACGGAGAATCCGTACTTCGAGGTCAACTCGGCATTGCTCTCGCGTGGTCGTGTTGTGGAACTCGAACACCTTAAGGACGGGGACATTGCCACGCTGATCGAGCGTGCGCTCGAGGCTCCGCATGGTCTGAACGGTAAGTTCTCGGCCGATGAGGATACGGTCAAGACCATTTGTACGCTGGCTGCGGGTGATGCACGCTCGGCCCTGACAACACTTGAGCTGGCGAGCGAGATTGCCGTCACGCGTCCCGATACCGAGGGGACGCCGGCTCCGGCGGCGGGGGAGCGATATCCCATCACCGTCGACGATGTGAAGATCGCCAACCCGCGTCGCGGTTTTACGTATGACAAATACGGCGACATGCACTACGACATCATCAGTGCGTTCATTAAGTCCATGCGCGGTAGCGACCCCGATGCCACGGTCTACTGGCTTGCGCGCATGATCGATGCAGGGGAGGATCCTAAGTTTATTGCACGCCGTATTATGATTCATGCTTCTGAGGACGTTGGCAACGCCGACCCGCAGGCGCTTTTGGTGGCACATGCCGCGTTTAAGTCTGCCGAGGTTATCGGCTATCCCGAGTGCCGCATTAACCTGGCTCAGGCTGCACTCTATGTGTGCTTGGCGCCTAAATCCAACGCGTGTGAGGCTTCGATCGATGCGGCGCTTGCCGATATCCGCTCTAGTGGGCTTCGCGAGGTGCCGAGCTATCTGCGCGATCGCCATCGCCCAGGCAGCGATGAATACGGTGTGTATAAGTATCCGCACGATTATCCCGAGGGCTGGGTCGACCAGCGCTATTTGCCCGAAGGCTTAGAACGCGGTGCATTTTGGCAGCCTGCCGGCCGCGGTTGGGAAGAATGGCGCGTAGAGCAAAGCGAACGCGACCGCAGCGGGAATGCGCCGAAGTAGCTGCTGATAATTTTGTCCCACGTTGCTGCTCTTGGCATGTTCGGTCCCCTTTGGGGTACCATGAAAAGCGTCTGTATTTCGATTCCTTTGGGAGGCTTGTATGAGTCCCATTCAAATCGCCTTGCTGCTGCTCGCCGTTGCCGGCGTGTGGGCTATCGTTGAGCTTGCGCTCACCCTGCGCAAGACCCGCACCGTTGTCGACTCGCTCGATAAGACCGTGAACGACCTCAACAACACCATCGCCGAGGCTCAGCCTGTGGTGGCAAAGCTCGATGGCGCTGTCGATGAGCTTACGCCGGCGCTTGCCCAGATGGAGCCGCTGCTTAAGTCGAGCAAGACGGCAGTTGATGCCCTTACCTCAAATCTCGTAGAGGTCGAAGCCGTGGTTCGCGACATTTCCGAGGTTACGGGCAGCATGGCCGAGGCCAGCAATGCTGTGTCGAGCGTGACCGACTCTGCCGCCGGTGCTGTGCAGAAGCTCTTCAATAAGGTGAAGGCTCCTGCAGCCGACGCCGATCGCAAGCTCGCCGCTGCCGCTGCGGAGGCCGAGCAGCCTACCGAGCGCGTCCTAATTGGCGAGGACGAGGCCGCCGCGGGCGACGATGATGGTCAGAAGTCTGTATCCAAGCCGGCTCAGTATTACACCTATACGCCCGCCGAGACCTCTGAGGAGTCCTGCGATGAGTAGCGAAGCAACCTGCCCTATCACGCTGACCGTTGCCGGTGACCCGCGTCTCGCTCGCCTTGTGCGCATGACGGCAGCCAACGTTGGTGCCCTGTGCTCTATGTCTGTCGATCGCATCGAGGACATCCGCATGGCTGCTGAGGAGGCTTTCATCTTTGGTTGCACCGCGGTCGACTGCGATGACATCACCATCAAATTCGATGTCGATGAGACCCACGTTGGCATGACTATTGCCTTTGGCGACCAGGCTACGGTCGATGAAGACGACCAGGCTGCGGTGTATGCCGAGCTCATCCTCGCGAGCGTGTGCGACTCCTACGAAAAGACTACGGCGCCCCTGACGCTTTCCCTCGACCTCAAGGCGGATATCTAATATGACCGAACGTTCCCGGAGCGGCAAGACCGCTTGGGACAAGGAGAAAACCCGCGAGCTGTTTCGTCGTTACAAGGAGACCGGTGATCCGGACGCCCGTGAGCAGCTCGTCATGTCCCATATGAACCTGGTAAGGTTTCTTGCCAACAAATTTAAGAATCGCGGCGAGCCGCTCGACGACCTCATGCAGGTCGGCTATCTGGGCTTGCTCAAGGCTATCGACCGTTTTGACCCCGAGCGCGGACTCGAGTTCACGACGTTTGCGACACCCACTATCCTGGGCGAGATCAAACGCCATTTTCGCGACAAGGGCTGGAGTGTGCGCGTACCGCGTCGTCTGCAGGAGCTCTCGGCCAAGGTCAACCAGGCTACTGACAAACTTACCAACGAGCTGCAGCGTTCGCCCAAGGTTGAGGAGATCGCTGAGTATCTAGATGTGACTGTCGATGAGGTCCTCGAGGCTATGGAATCGTCTTCGGCCTATACCTCGGTGCCCATCGAGGCTCCTGGTGCGTCCGATTCCGACGATGCCCCTTCGATTCTCGACCGTTACGCCGACGACGACAACGAGCTCGACTTTACCGATGACCGCCTAGTGATCGAGGAAGCCATCCGTGATTTCTCGCCGCGCGAGCGCGAGGTGATCGAGCTGCGCTTTGTGAAGGGCATGACCCAGATCGAGATCGCCAAGAAGCTGGGTATTTCTCAGGTGCAGGTTTCGCGTCTGCTGCGCCGCACGCTTAAGAAGATTCAGGACAAGATCGACCCCGACGGAGTGATGATTCGTTCATGAGTGAACACCCCCAACAAACCGATCGCGTGCTGCGCGACACCCGCATTCTGACGCTTCGCATTTGGGCTGTTGTCGGCTGCATTGTCATCGCCGCTGTCATCTTTAACCTTATGGGCATCCTGGCGCCGGTTATCGAGTTTCTCGCTGTTGGTTCCATCATTGCCTTTGTGATGTCCCCGATCACCAACTGGCTCGAGCACCATGGCGTGAATCGCGGCATCGGTTCGCTTATCGCGCTTATTGTTGTTGTTGCCGTGCTCGTCGGTGTCGTTTGCATCTTGTCGCCGATTCTCTTTGGTCAGATCATGGAAGTCCTGAGCCGCCTGCCCGAGCAGCTTCGTGTTGCGGGTGGCGATCTCAATGAGATGATCTCGCATGCCAAGACGCTCAATAACACGCCGCTCAAGGAGTATTTGGACGATAATCTTTCGTCGGTGGTCACCGTGGCATCGAAGTATGTGTCTCAGATCGCTGCCGAGCTTGGCCGCGGTGTGTTCCCGCTCATCACCAATACGGCCTCGCAGTTGTTCGTGATCTTCCTTGGTCTGGTGCTTGCGTACTGGATGGCCTGCGACTACCCTCGCATGCACCACGAGATTTGCACCATCATCGGTCAGGAGAAGGAGACCTCGTACCGCTTTATGGTCGCCATTCTTTCTCGCTCTGTCGGCGGCTACATGCGCGGTATGGTCGTGACGTCTATCTGCGGTGGTTTCCTCGCCTTTATCGGTTTTATGATCATCGGGCATCCGTATGCGGCGCTCATGGCTATCTTTACCGGCATCATGCATTTGGTTCCGGTCGTCGGTCCCTGGGTGAGCGCAGCAATCGCCACAGTGCTCGGTTTCATGTTCAGCCCTATGTTGGCGTTATGGACGCTCATCGTGACGATGGTCGCGCAAAACGTCACCGATAACGTGATTTCGCCTAAGGTCATGCAGAGCTCGGTGCAGGTGCATCCCATCATGAGCCTCACGGCGCTCGTTATTGGCTCAGCACTCATGGGCCCCATCGGCATGATTATTGCCATCCCGCTTTGTGCGGCCCTCAAGGGTATCTTCGTGTACTACTTCGAGAATGAGACCGGCCGACAGCTTGTGGCCTATGACGGCGCCGTGTTTAAGGGCACGCCGTACCGCGATGCCGATGGCAACCCGGTCGCCGCCTACGACGCGCTCGGCGACGACACCTTCATCTACGAGTCCGAGCTCATCGGCAACGAGACTGCGCCCGAGGCCAAGGCCATGCCCAAGCCCGAGCTCGATAATCCCTGGATCAAGCTCTCGGGCCTGCAGCCCGATGCCACGGGCTTCTTCAAGAACCCCTTTGCCAAGGACGATGACTCCAACTCGGACGACGATACCAAAACCGGCATCGACGGCTCCATGGATGATGACGACAACTAGTGGGGCAATTCGGGTTAACATTCATACGCGCTAACATGCAATTTCGCTGAAGGGCCGGCATTGGCCCTCTTTTTTGCATGGGCGCGGTGGGATGGTAATATCGTTACGTTTGAACTGTTTCGATGTGAAACCGAGGAGATTCCCTCTATGAGTGCTGACTACCCGTCAATGACTACGGCCGAGATCCGCTCCAAGTTCCTCAACTTCTTTGAGGAGCGCGGTCTTAAGCTCTATCCTTCTTCGTCCCTCGTTCCCGACGATCCTTCGCTGCTGCTTGCCAACGCCGGCATGAATCAGTTTAAGGAGTACTACCAGGGCAAGAAGACCATGAAGGAGATCGGCGCGATTTCCTGCCAGAAGTGCGTCCGCACCAACGACATCGATTGCATTGGCGAGGACGGCCGTCACCTGTCCTTCTTCGAGATGCTCGGCGACTTCTCTTTTGGCGGCGTCTCCAAGGAGCAGGCTTGCGCCTGGGCCTTTGAGCTCATCACCAAGGAGTTCAAGCTGCCGCTCGACCGCCTGTACTTTACCGTTTTTACCGAGGACGACGAGACCCACGACGTGTGGCGTTCTCTGGGCGTTGCCGAGGACCACATCTCCCGCCTGGGCGAGGACGACAACTTCTGGGCCGCTGGCCCCACCGGCCCCTGCGGTCCGTGCTCCGAGATCTACTTTGACATGGGCGAGGAGGTCGGCTGCGGCAGCCCCGACTGCAAGCCTGGCTGCGACTGCGACCGCTTCCTTGAGTTCTGGAACCTCGTCTTTACCCAGTACGACCGTCAGGAGGACGGCTCCATGCCGGAGCTGCCGCACCGCAACCTCGATACGGGTATGGGCCTGGAGCGCATGGCCGCCATCATGCAGCACAAGACCGCCAACTACGACGGCGATCTGATGCAGCACCTCATCAAGCTCGGTGAGAAGATCAGCGGCAAGACCTATGACGCCGATGACTACTCCGGCGTCAGCCGCTCGCTGCGCATCATCGCCGATCACTCCCGTGCCGTCGACTTTATGATTTCCGACGGCATCCTCCCCGGTAACGAGGGTCGCGAGTACGTCCTTCGCCGTCTGCTCCGCCGTGCCGTGTTCCACGGTCGCCTGCTGGGTATCGAGGGTGCCTTCCTGACCAAGTTCATCGACGAGGTCAACGCTCAGATGGGCGAGGCCTATCCCGAGTTGCTCAAGAACGTCGCGCTCGTCAAGGGTATCGTTGCCTCCGAGGAGGAGCGCTTCTCCACGACGCTCGACAACGGCCGCGTCTACCTGGATGAGGCACTGGCAGCGCTTGCCGAGGGCGCTGTGCTTCCGGGCGATGTTGCCTTTAAGCTGCACGACACCTTTGGTTTCCCCATCGACCTAACCGTCGAGATCGCCGGCACCGCTGGCCACGACGTCGACATGGACGGCTTCACTGCCTGCATGGAGGACCAGAAGGCCCGCGCCCGCGCCAATGCCAAGGGCGACGCCTGGGGCAGCTTCAACGACGTGTGGGTTGAGCTTTCCGACAAGGTCGCTGCGACCGAGTTCGACGGCTATGACAACGATGTGATCGAGGGCGCCAAGGTTGTCGCCATCGTGCGCAACGGCGAGTCCGTCGAGTCCGCTGCCGCCGGCGAGAACGTCGAGGTCGTGCTCGACCGCACCCCGTTCTACGCCGAGATGGGCGGCCAGCAGGGTGACGCCGGCGAGCTTTCCGCCGAGGGCGTTTCGCTGACCGTTTCCGATACCAAGAACCACAACGGCCTGTATGCTCACGTCGCCCACGTTGCCGAGGGCACGCTGACCGTCGGTGCTACCGTGACCGCCGCGCTCGACGCCGAGCGCCGTGGTTTCCTGCGCCGCAACCACACCGCCACCCACCTGCTCGACGCCGCCCTTAAGCAGGTCCTGGGCGAGCATGTCTCCCAGGCCGGTTCGCTGGTGACGCCCGAGCACCTGCGCTTTGACTTCACGCACTTCGAGGCCCTGTCCTCCGAGCAGCTCAAGGCTGTCGAGGACCTGGTCAACCAGCAGATCTTCGCTTCCAAGCCGGTTGTGACCCGTGTCATGGGCATTGACGAGGCTAAGGCTGCCGGCGCTGTCGCTCTGTTTGGAGAGAAGTACGGCGATGTTGTCCGCGTCGTCTCCGTGGGCGCCGAGGACCAGCCGTTCTCCCGCGAGCTCTGTGGTGGCACTCATGCCGCCAATACCGCCGAGATTGGCCTGTTCAAGATCATTTCCGAGTCCTCCACGGGCTCCAATGTCCGCCGTATCGAGGCCGTGACCTCTAAGGGTGCCCTCGACTACATGGCCGACCGCCTGGCGCTCGTTGACGCCGCCGCCGCTGCGCTCAAGTGCCGCGTCGACGAGGTTCCCGCCCGCGTGGAGAACCTGCAGGCCGAGCTGCGCGAGACGTCCAACAAGCTCAAAAAGGCTCTGACCGGTGGTTCCTCCGACGCCATTTCCAGCGCCATCGAGGGTGCTGTCGAGCTCGGTGGCTACAAGCTCGTCGTTGCTGAGCTCCAGGGCCTTGAGGCTGCCGACCTGCGCAACGTATGGGATACCGTGCACCAGAAGGTCGCCGGCCCTGTCGCTTGTGTCGTCGCCAGCGTGACTGAGAAGGGCACTCCGGCCCTGCTCGCTGCCGGCTCCGATGACGCCGGGAAGGCCGGGTTCCACGCCGGTAATGTGATCAAGCAGATCGCGGGTCTGGTCGACGGTCGCGGTGGTGGCCGTCCCAACATGGCCCAGGCCGGTGGCAAGAATGCTGCCGGCATCGCCGATGCCCTCGCGGCCGCCAAGACCGCGCTCGGCGCCTAAGAATCTAAGAAGTCACTGTGGTCGCGCTTGCGCTGGACATAGGGGAGACCAGGATTGGCATCGCCGTCTCGAGCCGTGATGGCAAGATGGCGATGCCCGTCAAGGTGCTCCCGGCCGCCGAGGTCACCGGTATGGCCAAGACGTTCCGCTACCTGGTCGAAGACTATGAGCCCGACATCCTGGTAAGCGGACGTCCCCTGACCATGGCCGGTGAGCCCGGCCCCCAAGCCGAGCGCGTTGCCGCCGTGGCGCAAAAGATTGCCGACGAGCTCGATCTTCCGCTGGAGTTTGAGGACGAGCGTCTGTCCTCGCAAGAGGCCAAGCGTATCCTGCGCGAGCAGGGCCTCAACGAAAAGCAGATGAGGGGCAAGATCGACATGATTGCCGCCAGCCTTTTTTTGCAGACGTGGCTCGATCGTAAAAACGAGGAGGTTTCGCATGCCTAGTGCTTCCGATCCGCGCCAGCCGAATCGTACACGTCAGCCGGCGTCGCGCCCTGCCCAGCCTGGCCAGCGTCCGGCACAGCCGACGCAGCGCGCAGCTCAGCCTGCCGCGCGCCCGGTGCAGTCCTTCTCTCGTTCGGCCCAACCTGTTCAACGGACGGGTCAGCAGCCTTCTGCTCGTTCGGTTCAGCATCCGGCTTCTCACGCGGCTCAGCAGCCCACTGCTCGTACGGCCCAGCCTGCAGGCGGTACCCGCTTTAAGCAGCAGGCACCTACCCAGCGAACGCAGGCCCCCCAATCGCATTCTCATCACGCCCGCGGTTCGCATGGCGTTGCTCCGGCGACCCGCTCGAGCTACAACACGCATACTCGTCGCGGTGCTCAAAAGAAGAGCTCTCCGGTTCCCATGATCATCGGCGTTGTGGTGGCGGTGCTTGCGCTTGTCGCGATCGTTTTCTTTGTCGTGCCGGCCGTCAAGGGCTTCTTTGCCGGTGAGGATACGAAGGTCACGGCTGGTCAGCAGGTTACGGTAACCATTCCCGACGGTGCTTCGGGCGATACGATCGCCTCGATTCTCTCCGAGAACCATATCGTCGAGAATCCCAAGGATTACTATGCGGCGGTGAAAAAGCTCAACGCCGATATGTCGCTCAAGCCTGGTACCTATTTGTTCACCACACTCATGGACGCGACCAAGGTTGTTCAGCAGCTCATGGAAGGTCCCAACGCGGGCTCCAATGCGCTAACTATCCCTGAGGGCCTGACGGTCGATCAAGTCGCCGACCGTGTGGCCCAGGCCTACGATGGCATCTCTAAGGAAGACTTCCTCAACCAGGCTAAGGCCTCCAACTACGTGGACGACTATAGCTTCCTTAAGGGCGCCGCCAACGACTCGCTTGAGGGTTTCTTGTTCCCCAAGACTTATTCGTTGGGCGATTCGCCGACGGTCGATGACGTGATTCGCGCTATGCTCGATCAGTTTAAGACCGAGTACAAGTCGCTTGACTTTGCGAGCTGCGAAGCCAAGATCAAGGAGCGCTATGGTGTGGAGATGTCCGACTACGACATCGTCAACTTGGCCTCTATCGTTGAGCGCGAGGGCCTCAACGCCGATCAACGTGCGCACGTGGCCTCGGTCTTCTACAACCGCCTTGCCGGCAAGCTCGACGGTCTGCGCTATCTCAACAGCGATGCGACCATGATGTATGTCACCGGTGGCGAGGTTACCGCCGACGACCTGCAGAGCGATAGTCCGTATAACACCTATAAGCATAAGGGCCTGCCGCCCACGCCCATCTGCTCTCCGTCGCTCGAGGCACTCAAGGCCACGCTTGAGCCGACCGACTCCGATGACCTGTATTTCTACATTACGCAGGACGAGGAGTACTTCTCGCAAACCTACGAAGAGCATCAACAGTCTTGGAATTAGCATGAGGATTTTTAGCCCCAAACGATACGTTGCCTCGGTCGATCGCATCGACCTTGATGCCCTGTGGGCCGACGGCAAACGCGCCATTCTGCTCGATCGCGATAACACCCTGGTGCCGCGCGACACCGAGCAGGTTCCCGCCGCGGTTTCCGCTTGGCTCGATGCCGCCCGCGCCAAAGGCTTTAAGCTGTGCATGGTGTCCAACAACTGGCATCGCGACCAGGTCATGAGCTCTGCACGCGAGCTGGGACTCGAGGCCATCAGCCACGCCATGAAGCCGGCGCCGTTTGCCCTCAAGGCGGGTCTTAAGCGCCTCGGCGCCACGGCCGACGAGGCGGTGCTGATCGGTGATCAGCTCTACACGGACGTGTGGAGCGGCAATTTTGCCGGCGTCGATACTATCCTGGTTAAGCCGCAGGCAACCCAGGACCTGTGGTACACGCAGATCTTCCGTATCTTTGAGCGCCGGGCCCTGCGCGACCTTCCCTGCGAGGAATAGGTTTCGCCATGTCTCAGCACATCAAACACGGCTGCGACCATATCTTCTTTATCGGCTTTTTGGGCGCGGGCAAATCGACGCTTGCGCGCAACGTCGGCACTATGTTCAATCGGCGTTTTATCGATACCGACCGCCTGGTCGTGCGCCGTTGCGGCAAGTCGGTAACCGAGATTTTTGAGACCGAGGGCGAGGATCGTTTTCGCGAGCTCGAGACCTCGGCGCTCCGTTCGCTCCAAAGCGAGCGCAGCCTGTTGGTTTCGTGCGGGGGCGGTATCGTCGAGACGCCGGTGAATATTGAGCTGATGCACGAAATGGGTACGTGCGTGTACCTCGAGGGCGACTTCGAGGATTCGATTCGCCAGATTCGTCGGTCCGACACGCGCCCCGATTTCCGTTCGCCCGAGCATGCCGCGCGCCTGTTTGAACATCGTCGTCCGCTGTATCGCCAGGCCGCCGATATTACCCTTGATATTCGCAACAAGTCCTTCGAGGACGTTTCCTACCTTTGTGCCGAGATGCTTTTGGAGCGTGGACTGCTATGATTCGCCGTCAACTGATCAATTTCCAAAACCGCAGTGTCGATGTCCGCGTCGGATCGGGCGCGTTCGATGAGCTGCCGCGCATGTTTGCCTCGGCCGTGGGCAAGCCTAAGCGCGCGATGGTGGTTTGGAACGACGCCACATCCGAGCGTTTTGGTGAGGTCGTCGAGCATGCGCTGGTCGACGCCGGTTTTGCCGTGTCGCTGCTCGTCCTCGAGGTTTCGCCTGCTGGTGCCACGCTGGCCGATGCCGATGCTATCTTTGGCGCCTTGTCTGCCAACGGCATTACCTGCGACGATCTGGTTGTCGCTGTTGGCGATGCCGCAACCTGTTCGGTTGTTGGCTGGTGCGCCAACCAGTGGTGTGGCCGAACCGAGTGCGCGCTGCTGCCGACGACCTTCGACGCCATGCTC
>CABUMU010000023.1 GCA_902492855.1 uncultured Collinsella sp.
CCCGCTGCCCAACTTGAACTCCGCTCACGCGTGTATGGGGCTGCGAGAGGTAACGGCCTGCGGCCTCCTTTGTGTGCTCGATGATATCTTCGAGCATGCCGGGCATGGCGGAGACATTCGCTGCAATCCAGCCGTGTTCAAGCGCCGTTTCGGATAGGAGCGAGAGGGGGCTGTCTTGCCCGTTTCCCTTGCACCCGTAAAGATGGTTGACAGTTTGGGGCCTCCCGTGTCTTTAGCTTTTACCGCGCTAGATGCCTCATGGAAACTGTTGGACTTTAATCAGACAGACCCAGCATGTCGTTTTCCTCCATGAGGACATCGGCTAAAACCGCAACACCTATGCTTGTTTAAGCAAACCTCCTGATAGTCGTGGAGCTGCTGTAGCCCGACATGCAGGACATCGCTCGGCTTAAACACCGGATGCCGCATCCGCGAAACGAGTTGCGGTGCACCCTGTTCCAAAAGGCTGCCAAGTACCATGGCGTGAGCGTTGGGGTAGCCATCATTCAGCGTGGATACATCCGGATGCGCATAGATCCAGACGATTCCAACGTTCTCGTATTTCCCGTGCAGGTAATCGAAGAGGGCAGGCGACACCATACAGTTGCCGCCGACGGTCACGACTCTGTCGGGGTTTTCTGCCGCAAGCTTCCTCTGCGCATCCTGAATCCCCGCCAGGACTTCGTCCTCGGCATAGATGCGAACTCTCTCCCATTTCTCATGTCCAAGTTTTGGGATGCGTTTCACAATGTCGAGTGGGATTCCTGGACAGTCGGATCACGTGGTGGCCCCCTTTGAGAGGGTCACGAGCATCACGGTCCCGTTCTCGGAACTTGCTTCGACCTCTACCGTGCCACCGTGAAGTGCTGCAATCTCCCAAACAAGCGCTAGCCCGAGTCCTGCGCCGCCGTATGCCCTGCTGCGGGATTTGTCTAGACGAAAGAACGGCTGGAAGATGCTCTCTCGGTACTGCTTGGGTATTCCCGGGCCCTCATCTTTGACTCGCAGGAGCACGTGGCTGTCGCTGTCGCTGATGGAGACATTGACAGTCGAGCCGGAGCGACTGTAACGGATGGCGTTTTCGGCCAGGTTGAACAGCAACCGATAGAGGAGCGTGTCGCTCCCGATTACTAAAGCGTCTCCAGCACAGTTGAGGGCTATGCTCCTATTTTCGGCAAGTGGCGCAAGGTCAGTGAGGACCTCTTCGGACAAGGGACCGAGTTCAACATCGTCCTCGCAAGGAACGCTGCGGAGCTCACTCATCTCAAGCAATACCTTGGTCATTCGAGACATGCGCTCGGTTTGTTCTTGTAGCAGGCCGAGCAGCTCGGCTGTTTCGGGTTGCAAACCGGAGTGCTCGGAGATGAATAGTTCAATCTGTGCTTGCATAAGGGCGAGCGGGGTGCGCAGCTCGTGTGCGGCGTTGCCGGTAAACTGACGCTGTGCAGAGAATCCTTCGCCAAGACGGGCGATCATGTCGTTGAAAGAGGCGCTGCATCGTTGTAGCTCGGTGGGCACATCTTCACTGAGTCTGATTTCGCTTAGGTTGTCAGGCTGCACGCGCTCTACCTGGGCGGCGAAATCCCGTAGCGGTTTGAGTGCACGGCCGCTCACAAAGTATGCCAGCACGCCGCCAAGGAGTGTGACTCCAGCCGTGATGTACCAGGCTGTCGTGCCAAAAGACTCCTGTGCGTCGTTTACGACGATCGTGACCCTGTCATCGGGGACCGCTTTCGTCGGGTCGAACGCCTGGGGCGAATCTTCGCCGGTTGCGTTAAAGGCCGAGATGTTACTGCCGATGGCATCCATGTAGCGCATGCCCGTATAGCCGACCAGGCAGTTCGTCAGCACGCACGCCGCACACGTGAGCAGTGCCGTCATAATCGTTATGCGCCATTGCAGCGAAAGCCTTTTCATTCGCTATCCTCCATAACGTAGCCCTCTCCAATCCGATTGCGAATCGGGTCGTATCCCAAAGCGCTGCGTAGCTTTTTGCGGAGTGACGAGATATGAACGCGGGTTGCGTTGCTAAAGCTGTTTACGCTGCTATCCCAAACGTGCTCGATAAGCTCCTCTTGACTTACCGGACGCCCCTGATTAAGCATCAGGTATTCCAAGATTCCCGTTTCCTTGCGCGTAAGAGATAAAGCCTCGCTGTCCACGGAAGCGATGCGCGCCTTGGTGTCAAAGCTGAGCTTTCCGCAGGTTAAAACTACGTCGCTTTGTGTAAAGCGTCTTAGGGTAAGGCTGCGAATCCTTGCCGCAAGCTCGTCCAGATGAAACGGCTTGGTGAGGTAATCGTTGGCGCCGGCATCGAGTCCGGCGACTTTATCTGATACTTCGCCACGTGCGGACAGAATCAGTACCTTAGTCTCGCAGTCAGTTTTCCTAAGTTCCCTGAGTACGGTCATGCCGTCGATGCGGGGAAGGTTGAGGTCGAGTACCACGAGGTCGAAGGCCTCAACGTCCAGTAGGTCGAGCGCCTCCTGTCCGTCGTGACAGCAGTCGACACTGTACGCCAAGTTCCGCAAGCTGCGCGCGATTGCGTCGCACAGCGCTCGCTCGTCCTCGACGATCAAAATACGCATAACAGTCTCCTTGCACATTTCAAATCGCGCTTAACACGGATTTTATAGCCGATATGGTCCAATGGTCGCGTAACGAAAGGAGTGGTCAGGTTGTTCAAAGCGGTAAAACCCGTGGTACAGGTCGCTTTGTTGATCGTCGGAATTGCCATGGTGTGCTTTGGCGTTATGCGTGGCGAGGCAGATGCCGTGCTGGCCAAAGCGATTAGGCTGTGCTTGGAGTGTATCGGAATTGGATAAAAGAGAAAACACTGCGTCGCATGTTTTGGCTCGATTTCGCGGATTCATTCAGGCGGCGGCAACACTTATTACCAACATTCACCTGCCAAACTTTGCCAAAGGCGGCATCTATCAGGGCGCGGGAAAAACAGTCTGCGTACCCGGGCTTAACTGCTATTCGTGCCCCGCGGCATCGGGTGCGTGCCCCATCGGGTCGTTCCAGTCGGTAGTAGGTTCATCCAAGTTCAACTTTTCTTACTATGTTACCGGTACGCTCATTTTGCTCGGCGTGCTGCTGGGACGCTTTGTATGCGGCTTTCTGTGCCCGTTCGGCTGGCTGCAGGAGCTGCTTCACAAGATTCCCGGCAAAAAGTCCTCCACGAAAAAGCTCAAGCCGCTCACGTACATCAAGTACGTCGTGCTGCTGTTTGCTGTGGTAGTGCTGCCTGTGCTGGTGGTCAACGATCTGGGGATGGGAGATCCGTTCTTTTGCAAATACATCTGTCCGCAGGGCGTGCTCGAGGGCGCCATTCCTCTGGCCATTGCCAATGCCGGCATTCGATCTGCGTTGGGACAGCTCTTTACTTGGAAACTTGCCGTTCTCATTGCCGTGGTAGTGCTGAGCGTTTTGTTCTATCGCCCCTTCTGCAAATGGATTTGCCCGCTCGGCGCATTCTATGCGCTCATGAATAAGGTGTCCTTGTTGGGGATTCAGGTCGACGCGTGCAAATGCATCTCGTGCGGCAAGTGTTCAAGGGTTTGTCAGATGGACGTTGATGTGGTCCGCGCGCCCAATCATGCCGAATGTATCCGGTGCGGAAAGTGCATCGGGGCCTGCCCCGTCGATGCCATCAGCTATCGCTATGGCCTGGATGTGTCGGCGGAAAAGCTTCCCTTGACTGCCGATAAAAAGTAAACAAGCTTCGACAAAACGGAGGAATGACTATGAAGCTTTCTAAGATTGCGGCCCTGTTTATGGTGCCGGTATTGGCCTTGTGCCTTGTGGCATGTTCGGCGCCCGGTGGCAATGCGAGCGAATCTGCGAGCTCCGATCCTAAGATCGCAGAACTCACTGCGCAGAAGCCGGCCAATGCCGACGAGGCCGCCGAGCTGTATGCGAAGCTCATGCAGAAGGAGAACGAGATCTTTTCGAGTGATAACGCGCTGTGGGAAAAGGTATTCAACGCGGCAAATAAAGACTCGGCAATGATTGAGGATGGCAGCAATTACGGCGATTTCCTGCTCAAGACCATCGACGGCGCTAAGGATGAGTTTACGGCGGATGAGCTTAAGACGCTCAAGGCCGGTGCACAGCAGATCAAGGAGATCGAGGACAAGCTCGAGAGCCTGGAGAAGGAGTTCCCCGGCTGTGGAAGCACGCCGAGTGCAGGCGAGAGCGTCGACGCTTCGACCGCTGGCATGACGGCTGGTGCCAATGCTTCGAGCGAGGCGACGAAGTTCCCCAGCTTTACGGGCAAGGACCTGGATGGCAACAACGTGAACAGCGACGAGCTGTTCTCTAAGAACAAGGTCACCGTCATGAACTTCTGGTTCACTACTTGCAAGCCGTGCGTGGGCGAGCTGGGCGATCTTGAGAAGCTGAATCAGGAGCTTGCCGAGAAGGGCGGCCAGGTCGTGGGCGTCAATTCCTTTACGCTCGATGGCAACAAGGGCGAGATCGCAGATGCCAAGGACGTGCTGAGCAAGAAGGGCGTGACATATAAGAACATCTGGTTCAAGTCGGATAGCGAGGCCGGTAAGTTCACGTCAAATTTGTTCTCGTTCCCGACGACGTATGTCATCGATCAGAACGGCAACATCGTAGGGGATCCAATCGTGGGAGCCATTAGCTCCGCCGAGCAGCGTGCAGCACTCGACAAGCTTATCGACCAGGCGATTGCGAATAGCGAGCAGTAAAAAAACGCGTAAAGCATGGCGAGGATCGTGCGCCGCTGCGCGGAGTAGTCCGCTGCCTTTCAAGATAATCTCCACCATATAGAGGTCCCGCTCGGGGCCTCTTCTTTTAGGCGCCGTCCCGTTCGTTTTTTGGCGTGCTTCGTTACATTCCTCACTGGCGCCGGCAAAAAATGGGGATAGAGTAGGACAAACGCGTCGAATACGAACGGCGGGGGAGAGCGGGCAAGTGCGCCCGCGTGGGAGAGGTTGCCGTCCATGTTGGAGCTCAAAGGTATTTGCAAAAGGTACGTTACGCAGTCGTTTACGCAGGTGGCGCTCGACAGCGTGAGCCTGTCTTTTCGCGATAACGAGTTCGTGGCCATTCTGGGTCCCTCGGGTTCGGGCAAAACCACGATGCTCAACGTTATCGGCGGACTCGACCACTTTGATTCTGGCAACCTGCTGATTGACGGCATCTCGACCAAGGACTTCCGCGACCGCGATTGGGATGCCTACCGCAACAACCGCATCGGCTTTGTGTTCCAAAGCTATAACCTCATTCCGCATCAGACCATTTTGGAAAACGTGGAGCTGGCGCTCACGCTCACGGGCGTGGGACATGCCGAGCGCCGCCAGCGTGCGCGCGAGGCGTTGGAGAAAGTCGGCTTGGGCGAGCACGTTAACAAGCGTCCGAGCCAGCTTTCGGGCGGGCAGATGCAGCGCGTGGCCATCGCCCGCGCCCTGATAAATGATCCTGAGATCGTTCTTGCCGACGAGCCGACCGGCGCCTTGGATTCAACGACATCCGTACAGGTCATGGACCTGCTCAAGGACGTGGCGCGCGACCGCCTGGTCATCATGGTCACGCACAATCCCGAGCTGGCGTACCAATATGCCACGCGCATCGTCAATCTGGCGGACGGCAAGATCACCGACGATTCCGATCCCTTCGATGCTGCCAAGGCCGCGCGCCGCGAAGCCAAGCCTACGCGCAAAACCTCGATGAGCTTTGTGACGGCGCTGGGGCTTTCTGCTCGAAACCTCATGACCAAGAAAGGCCGTACGGCCATGACGGCCTTTGCGGGCTCGATTGGCATTATCGGCATTGCGGCGATTCTGGCGCTGTCCAATGGTGTAAACGGCTACATCAAAAAGGTCGAGGAGGATACGCTCTCGAGCTACCCGCTCACCATTTCCAAGCAGGACTACGACCTGTCGTCCATGATGGGTGGTCAGGGGGTTGCGGATGATGACTCGCCTGAAAACGTGGATTCGTCCGACGACAGTGCCGGCGGCAAGGCTAAGGGAACCGATAAGATTCCCGTGGTCACGGCCGTAAAGGATATGTTTGCGAGCGTTAAGTCCAACGACATGACGAGCTTTAAGGCATGGCTCGATGCCGGTGGCGACGGCATCGATAAAGAGGTCAATGCCATTCAGTACGGCTACGGTGTATCGCCGGTTGTCTATCGTGCCGGCAAGGGCGATGAGAAGCCTGTCCGGCTGGTGCCCAACGCCATGACCGAGGCCATGAGCGGAGGCGCGAGCTCGGCGGCAACGGTGAGCATGGAATCCATGGGAACCTCGGTCTTTAACGAGATGATTGACGACCAGAGCCTGCTCGACAGCCAGTACGATGTCGTCGCCGGTCATTGGCCCACGTCTGCCAACGAAGCCGTGATGGTGCTTTCGAGTCGTGGCACGGTGGGCGACTACACGCTCTACAGCATCGGTGCGCTGGATATCGATGAGCTCAACGATCTGGTAAACAGTGCCATGACGGCCGACGGTGGGGTCAAAGCACCCGAGACCGGCACCGACTTTACCTACGACGATGCGCTGTCCACGACGTTTAAGGTGCTGTCGCCGGCCGATGCCTATCGCAAAAACGAAGAGACCGGCATGTGGACCGACATGTCTGGTGACGCCGACTTTATGGCCGCCAAGGTTGCCGATGGCATCGACGTACACATCGTGGGTGTGGTGCGCCCTAACGAGACGGCCAATGCGAGTGCGTTGTCTCCGGGCATTGCCTATACACATGCGCTGACTCGCCAGCTTATGGAGCGCGCCGCCGATTCGCAGATTGTGCGGGAGCAACTCGCCCACCCCGAGACGGATGTCTTTACGGGCAAAACCTTCGACGAACTGCAAGGCGAGGCCAAACAAGGCGTGGATCTGGGCAGCATGTTCAGTGTGGACGAGGCGGCGCTCAAGAGCGCGTTCTCGTTCGATACCTCCGTGCTCTCGGGTGTTGCCGGCGGTATGGACCCGTCGTGTCTTGACTTGTCCGAGCTGGACATTGACCTTTCGGGCGTAGGGAAGGATATCGACTTCAGCGACATCATGTCTAAGGCGCCAGCCCCCGATTTCTCGGGTGTCTTCGATGGGTTGGAGCTTACACCCGAGCAGATGCAGCAAGTGGGGGCGCTCGCCAACCAACTGTTCACGGGCTTTATGCAGTCGGAACAGTTTAAGGCGCTGACGCCCGAAGATCTTAAGGACGCGTCAAAGCTTGCCGCCGCGTTCTCGACGTATCTTGAGAGTGATACGGCAGCCCAGCAAATCCTGGCTCAGCTCAAGGCACTCGGCGGCGATGCCCTGGCCGAGCGCCTGCAGCAGGCGATGACCGACTATGTACAAAAGCAGCTGGCTCCGTATCTGCAGCAGGCTCTGGATCAGATGATGAAGTCGATCAGCGACCAGATTGCGACGACGGTGTCAACTCAGCTCAAGGCAGGCGCGGCAGGGCTCATGGGCCAGATGGCGACGCAGATGTCATCGAGTTTTGCCAACCTGGCGAGCGCTATGCGTGTGGATGCGAGCGCCTTTGCCCGCGCCATCCACTTCAACATGGACGCCGAGGACCTGAGTTCGCTTATGATGAGTTATGCCAAGGCATCGCAGCTTACCTATGACAACAACCTGACCACACTGGGTTATGCGGACGAGGCAGACCCCATCTCGGTCAAGATTTTCCCGCGCGACTTTGAGGCGAAGGAGCGCGTGCTCGACCATATCGATGCGTATAACAAGCAGGTCAAAGCTGCTGGCCACGATGAGCAGGCGATTTCGTACACCGACTATATGGGAATCATTATGGGCTCGGTGACCGACATTGTGAATACCATCAGCTTGGTGCTCATCGCATTCGTGAGCATCAGCCTAGTGGTGAGCTCCATTATGATCGGCATCATCACCTACATCAGCGTGCTGGAGCGCAAAAAGGAGATTGGCATCCTGCGCGCGATCGGCGCGTCGAAGCGCAACGTGGCCAACGTATTCAATGCCGAGACCTTTATCGAGGGCCTCATCGCCGGCGTCTTTGCCATTGTCGTCGTGGTGCTCGTGAGCTTTCCGGTTAATACCTGGGCGCTTGCGGCCAAACAGGTGCCCAATCTGATGAGCCTGCCCGTGCAGGATGCGCTGGTGCTCATCGCAATTTCAGTGCTGCTGACGGTCGTTGCCGGCCTGCTGCCGGCCCGCAGCGCATCCAAGAAGGACCCCGTCGAAGCCCTGCGCTCCGAATAATGCGACAAAGGGACAGTCCCTTTGTCACATTGAGACCCTTGCGAAAACGGGGTCTAATTACCGTTCGGCAGGTTAAGAACTCCCTCTCCCCGCTTAATGCTTGACGAAGAGTCCTCTGGTTTATATACCTATCGGTAGGCATATAGGATGTATTGCCGATAGAAATGGAGCAACCATGACTCTCACCACACCAGCCAAAAAAGATTGTCTCCGTGAAAGCGGCGCATTTGCTTGGGTCGTCGTTATTGCGCTCGGCTTAATGTCCGCCGGAACAACTGGCACATATAGCATTATTGCCGGCTCATTCGTTGCTCCAGTATGTGAAGATCTGGGCTTTGACTACACTTCTTTTTCTTTCTATTTCACCGCGATTCTTCTTGGCCTTGCGCTTGGGCTTCCGCTTTTGAGTCGCTTCATTCCAAAAGTAATCGGCAAACCATGGCATATTTGCATTGAACTCGTCCTTATTGCCGCCGGCGCCGCAATGGCGTTCTACACCGAGGTCTGGATGTTCACCGTCTCCGCCGCAGTGATCGGCATCTGCTTTTCGTTTACAACGGGCGTCTGCATGTCCGATGTCATTGACCAATGGTTCAGCAAATCGTCCGGTCTCGCCATCGGCCTCGCTTGGGGCGTTAATTCTCTCTGCACGCTGTTATTGAGTCCTGTCATTACGCTGGTCATCGAGCAGCAAGGCTGGCGTACGGGATACATCGTGCTTGCGGCCGTTTCTGCAGCTATGATTTTGCCTGCAAGCGCATTTATCATTCGCCTTAACCCCTCTGATCGCAATATGCTTCCGTACGGAGAGACCGTCTCCGAAACCCATGAGAGCTGCAGCGCCGATGAGCAGGAAGATGTCCTTTCGGGCATGGCACTCCGCGATGCCGCGAAAACGCCGTCTTTTATTCTCTGTGTCCTCTTGCTTTGCGTGGCGCAGCTCACCTGCTGCATGAACCAGCTGTTTCCAACCTATGCAAGCGAGGTCGGTTTCAATCCTATCGTAGGAAGCTTAATGGTCTCGGCAGCTTCACTCTCCGATATCTTCCTAAATCCCTTCGTGGGCAAAACATGCGACAAGCTTGGCGCTATTAAAGCAACGGTCGCATGGACAGGTGTCAGCATTCTTTCATTCCTGCTTCTTATCATTGGCGGAAGCAATGAGACCGTTTCCATCATTGCAGCTGGTGTAAACGATGTCATGTTCGCCATCGTTGGAACCGCAATGCCGATGCTTCTCCTCTCGCTCTTTGGATCACGCGATTTTGGAAGGATCTATTCGATCGTTTGCTCAGCGGGCTATGTCGTCGGTGCTTTTGGAATGCCGGTCATGATGAAGGTTTACGGCATGGCAGGGTCATTCCAGGGAGTATTTATCTTCTGCATTGCCTGCAACCTTATGATTGCTGCGTTTGCTATCGTTTCCGGCTTTCTCAATAAGGCTGCTGAAAAGTAATAAGCGTCGATTGCACCGGCATAGATTGCCACGCAACAGGGGTCGACTCCAAGCCAGATTGGAGTCGACCCCTGTTTTCGTTTTAAAGGTTGCCCGCAGGCACCATGGGCGCCAACATGCGCTTCAGCTTGGCTGGTCTATTTGAACATAAGCTCGACTATTCCCGCCCAAACCGCTTTCTCATCAATATCCTCACCTTGAGCGACCGTATTGCTTGCTCCCTCCAGAACGGTATAAAGAATTTGTACGTAGAGCATTACGTCGGCGCTATCGGAAAACGCGCCAATCTCTACACCATGAAGAAGGATGTCTTTAAGCGCATCCATGGTTCGTTTGGTCGCCGTCGCTTGACGTTCCTGAACTGCAGGAATTCGATTTGCTTGAACGCTAACCTCGGCCAGCACGCGCCGGCGCTTTTCATCGCTTCGATAGCCACCTATAACTGAATTGCCGAGCTCGATAAGCGCGGCCTTGAACCCGTCCCTATCGACTATTAGCGAGTAGTCGCGCTGATAGTCAATGGTCGGAAACATGCTGTCCAAGAGCGTAGTGAAAATCTCCTCTTTTGAGGGAAAGTAGTAGTACACCGACGGCTTGGATATACCGACAAAGTCGCAAATCTTTCCGATAGACGCTTTGTCATAACCGACTTCTGCCACAAGATCGTACATTGCGTCCAATATTTTTTTTCTTGTGCTCACGCTGCATTTCTCCATTGCAAATCACTTCCGCACTACCAACATTATTAAGGATGGCAACGGAACATCAATTCGTGTCCAAACATGACCACTATATACGGCGAACGGTATGTATCAGTAGGCGAGCGGCAATTATTCAAAATTATCTACCGAACGGTAGGTATAGTAGTACTATAGCAGGTGAAACCCCGCTATTGTCGCGGCCGGACAGCATCGCGGGAAACCCGACGGAAGGACCAACCATGTACGAGAACTATCGTATGCCGGGCGAGTTCGAGAAGCGCTCCAACGTCTATGTGACATGGCTTCCCGATTACATCCGTGCAGAGGGCTACGATAACCGCCAGCCCTGCGTTGACGTGATCAAGGCTCTGCTCGAGTATGGCGACGTTACGGTCAACCTCAATTGCGGCACCCCCGGCTCCTATGAGGAGGCTTGCTCGCGCCTGAAGGAGGAGGGGGTTGATCTCGATCGCATCGAGATCACGCAGTTCGAAGACTCCAACTTCTATGTCCGCGACAACGGTCCCAGCATCATGGTCGACGACAAGGGCCATTCTTATATTGTCAACCCCGCTTGGACCTATTACGGCGTGTGGGACAAGAACTCCCCGGAGTGCCAGTCCGCACGTAAGGCAGCCGTTCACATGGCGGTTGCGCTCGGTTGCTTCGATATCGTCAATTCCGAAATGGTTTCGGAGGGCGGCGACCGCGAGTTTGACGGTCACGGCACTCTGATCGCCATCGAGGACACGGAATGCCGCAAGCGTAATCCCGAGTTCACGAAAGAGGAAATAGAGGCCGAGTATAAGCGCATCTACAACCTCAACAAGGTTATCTGGCTTCCGCAGCCTATGCTCGAGGACGACGACTATCGACTGGGCATCCTCGACGAGAAGGAAGACGGAACTCCCGTCTTTGGCATGAGCTTTGCAGCTCACATTGATGAGATGTGTCGCTTTATCACTCCGAACAAGATTCTTCTTGCCGAGGTGTCCGATGAAGAGGCAGCCTCGAGCAAGGCTGGAGCAGAGTCTCGTCGCCGCATTGAGGCAGCCTACGAGATCCTGAGCAACGAAACGGACTGGGAGGGCAAGCCCTTCGAGATCGTTCGTATGCCCACCGCCGAGCCTATTGAAGTCGTTATCGCCCCTGGCGATGAAGATTACGAGCTCTATAAGGGCTTCATCGACGAAATGGGCGGCAAGTTTATGGATGGCACCCCCTGGCCCGAGGGCCCCGTCCACTTCTACGCCGCAGCGAGCTACTGCAACTTCCTGATTTGCAACGGCGTCGTTCTTGGCCAGCGTTATTACCACGAGGGCATGAGCGAGGTCGTGAAAGAGAAGGATGAGCAGGCCAAGGCAGTTCTTGAGAGCTGCTTCCCCGATCGCAAGGTCATCATGATTGATTCCCTCGCGCTTAACCTGTCCGGCGGCGGCGTGCACTGCTGGACTAAGGACGTGGCGGCCAGTCGTTAGTGAGCCTTAGAGCCTGCGCTCTTTGGCTTAGGCGCCACATGTACCGCTCCCCGAGGGATATCCGTGTTTTCCTCGGGGACACATTCAACAATAATTTTGATAATAATTCGAAAGGAAATAGGCATGAACAACAGCCTCCGCGGTCGCGACTACATCAACATCCATGATCTCTCCTCCGAGGATTTCCGCTATCTCATCGATCTTGCCTGGAACCTTAAGGCTCAGAAGAAGTCTGGTGTCGACCAGCGCTACTTCCCCGGCAAAAACGTCCTCGCCAACTTTGAGTGGGGCTCGACCCGTACTCGTTGCGCATTCGAGACCTCCTGCAACGATTTGGGCATGGGCTTCACTTATCTGACCAACTCCCACATGGGTGACTGCGAGACCGTCAAGGACGCCATGCGCGTCTTTAACGGCATGTATGATCTCATCGTCTATCGCGCACAGAAGGACGAGCAGTTCCTCTATGACGTCGCCGACCTGGTTGACATCCCGGTCATCAATGCCCTTACTCTCGGCGATCACCCGACTCAGATGCTCGCTGACGCTCTTACGATGGAAGAGCAATGGGGCGGTTTGCGTACGAGCCGCGGCAAGAAGATGGCTTTCGTTGGCAACTGCGCCGGCGCCCCGGTGTGGTATGGCCGTCTGTGCGCTATGCTCGACATGGACTTCCTCGCCATCGGCCCCGACGACCTCCGTCATCAGATGTGCAAGGAAATGATCGAAGAGGTGGAGGCCTGCTACGCCAAGTACGCTCCCAATAGGACCTTTACCATCACCTCTGACCTCGATGCCCTGGATGGCGTTGACGTTATCGTTACCGAGGAGTGGCGCTACATCAACCCCGAGTGCGGCGAAGAGGTTCTGGATCCCGACGACTACAACTCCTGGCTGGGCGATGCCGAGTCTTTGTACCCCTATCGCGTCACCAGCGAGCTGTGCAAGCGCACCAACAATCCCGACATCTTCTGCATGCATGAGCTTCCCTCTGTCCATAACGCAGATCACCGTGTCGGCAAAATGCTCCTCGACCAGTGCAAGAACGACCTCCATCGCGAAATCATCACCGAGGGCTTTGAGATTGCCGACGAGTGCTTTGAGGCCAACGCTTCGGTCATCTTCCGTGAGGCAGAGAACCGTCAGCACACCATCAAGGCCGTTATGTGTGCCCTTCTGGGTCTCTAGGAGCTGTATCAATGGAAAATGCAAAGTTAAAGAGCAGCAAGGTTTACGCATGGGTTCTCGTAATCGCGCTTGGCCTTATGTCTGCCGGCACGACCGGATCCTATAGCGTCATCGCGGGCTCCTTCGTCGCACCCGTGTGCGAGGAGTTCGGGTTTGACTATTCCATCTTCTCGTATTACTTCACCGCAACGCTCATTGGTCTTGCGGCAGCTCTTCCGTTTGTCGGAAAACTCATTCCCAAGGTCGTTGGCAAGGTTTGGCTCCCCGTTGTCGAGCTTATTTTGCTTGCTGCCGGCGCAGGCATGGCCTTCTACACCGAAGTCTGGATGTTCATCGCCGCTGGCGCCCTGATTGGCGTTTGCTTCGCCTTCACCACCGGCGTCGCCATGTCCGACGTTATTGACCAGTGGTTCAAAAAATCTGGTGGCCTGGCAATCGGTCTCGCTTGGGCAGTGAACTCGATTTACATGCTCATCATGAGCCCCGTCATCACCTCTGTCATCGAGGCCGCTGGCTGGAGGACTGGCTATCTGGTGCTCGCTGGCGTCTCCGCCGTGCTCATTCTCCCCGCTTCCGTCCTGATTATTCGCTATAAGCCTCAGGACAAGGGCATGCTGCCCTATGGCTACGTCGAGGGCGAGACGGTCACCGAGACCGAGGAGACGACCGAGGATAGCACGCGTGGCGTTAGCTATGCGCGCGCCATTAAGTCGCCTGCCTTCTTCTTCTGCATCGGCTTCCTCTGTCTCGTTCAGCTCACTTGCTGCATGAACCAGCTCTTCCCGACGTATGCTTCCGAGGTTGGTTTTAGCCCCATGGTGGGCGGCTTCATGGTATCCGCTGCATCGCTCTTCGATCTGTTCCTCAATCCGATCGTCGGCACCACTTGCGATAGGTTCGGCAGCACGAAGGCCATTCTGGGCTGGCTCGCTGTCTCCATCCTCTCCTTTGTCATGCTCATGATGAGCAGCGGCAACTCGACGCTCAGCATCCTCGCAGCAGGCGTGAACGACGTAATGTACGTCATCGCTGGCACTGCCCTGACCGTTTTGGTTATGGATGTCTTTGGCTCCCGCGATTTCGGTCGCATCTTCGCGCTGATCTGCTCCGTGGGCTATATCGTCGGCGCCTTTGGCATGCCCGTTATGATGAAGGTCTATGAGCTTGTCGGCTCCTTCCAGGGCGTCTTCATCTTCTGCATCGCATGCAACGTTATTATCGGCCTGTTCTTGCTGCTGGCAAAAAAGACTGGTAAGAACCTCTCCTGGGACGAATAGTTCGATTCGTCTTAGACATACGCTGTAGGGCTTAACCTGCAGCCGCTTTGGGGCATCGACTAACATCGGTGCCCTTTTTCATCGAATGTGACAAAGGAGCAGCCACTTTGTCACATTGAGTGGCATGTAAATCGAGGTCTAATACTTTTCCGAGAAGTGAACGGCCATACTTGGACCTCCGAAGCATCGACATTTTTAGACGTCAAACCCGCAGGATTTGGCTGGCAAAACCGCAGGAAATTGCATCTCGAAAGTGCCGATGCTTCGGGGGCCCGTTTTCACTCGTTCACTTCTCGGGAAAAGTATTAAACCTTGTTGTATGGGGTGCGGCTGGAGGGTGGTCATCGTTCAGTAGCTACCTCTTCCTTGTGAATCGCCTGAAGCGCAAGGCATAATGCATGTGACAAAGGGACGGCCCCTTTGTTGTGTTGATATGAGAGAAGAGTAGATGATCCTTTCGCTGGCCCCTATGGAGGGGATTACCGGGCATGTGTTCCGTCGCGTGCATGCGGAGTGCTTCGGTGCGCTCGATTGCTATTACACGCCGTTTTTGCCGCCGCCGCGGGTGGGAAACCGCTTTGGCGGCAAGGCGTTTAAGGAGATCGATCCTGCCAATAACCAGGGGCTCAACGTGGTGCCTCAGCTGATGTCCAAGAACGCGGACGAGTTTGTGTGGGCGGCACAGGTGCTCGCCGACATGGGCTACCGCGAGGTCAATCTCAACCTGGGTTGCCCTTCGGGAACGGTTGTCGCCAAGGGCAAGGGCTCGGGTTTCTTGCGCAATCTCGACGAGCTCGAGGCGTTCTTAAGCGATGTGTGCGAGCGGTCGCCGTTGCCGGTGTCGGTAAAGACCAGGCTGGGGCTGGAGAATGACGACGAATACGAGCGCGTGCTCGATCTGTATTGCCGCATGCCGTTGGCAGAGCTGATCGTGCATCCGCGCGTACAGAAGGACCGCTATACGGGCTTGCCGCGCAAAGAGTTTTATGGCGAGACGCTGGAGCGTGCGCCGTTCCCCGTGGCCTATAACGGTGACATTTTTGATCTTGAGGATATGGACGCGCTGGTGGAGGCCTATCCCGGCACGCGCCATGTGATGTTGGGGCGTGGCCTGCTCGCGAACCCCGCTCTGGCTCGCATGGTCAAGGGCGGCCCTGCTGCAACGGCTGCTGAGCTGCAGCGCTTCCACGACACGCTGTTTGCGGCATATGCAGAAGAGATTGGCGGCAATGCGGTCTTCCGCATGAAGGAGTGGTGGTTCTACGCCAAGTGCGCTTTCGCTGATCCCGCTACCGTCCACAAGATCGTACGCAAGACCAAAAAGGTCGACGAATACCGCGCTGCCGTCGAGCGCGTCTTTCGTGAACAGCCGCTTGCACCCACAGCTCGCTTCCACGGCTAACTAGTCATCGGGGGCGTTCTTTAACGACTGGTCATTTAAGGACGTCCCCAACGACTATGTAGCAAAAACATGTACACCAGCATCCAAAGATGTCGAAAAATGTCGACTTTGGATGCTGGTGTACATGTTTGGGTCCGACGGGGGAGCGGGCCTAGGCAATCAGTGCATCAAGTGTAATGAGCTCTCTGAGCCGCTCCGTGCGTGTTTGCCCATGGCGTTTGGCTTTTTCGTCAAACGCCTCAAGAATCGATTCGCCCACACGTGCTGATATAACGACGCTCGGCTCATCGGAGATTGGTGGCCTTCCCAACTTGATGGTGTGACCTTTCGGCCACTCGTCTTTTTCGTAGGCTTCCGCGGCTTTCTTCAACTCTCCGGGAGCAAACCCCATCATCTTTTCGAGCTGCTTAGCATCCATGGCGCCTCCTATCGATCGACATAATGTCGAGCGCCGGTTCTCGGATTCTCTTTTTGTATACAATTTTGTAGACAAAAATACAAGCAGTTCATCGGGCTAATTAGCTTGTTTTGACCTGCCTGTTCGATAGGAAATGAGCATTGACGGCTTCGATACTCCTTTGCTTTTCAGCTTGGAATTTGGATGCTCATTGAACTTCCGGAGGGGAGCCCTTTATTAAGCTATTGAGATTCTGGGCAGGAGCTCTCACTGGTCTTCGGTAATGGGGCCAGCTTAATTCGCGACACAGTGTGTCGCGAATGGGAGTAGTCGTTAGGTGTCCTTCAATGGCTACTCATATAAGAACGTTCAAGTGTCGGATTTTGTCATTTAGTGTCGCTCTCAGCGACTATCCTGGAGGGTCGTGGTCAAAAAAGGGCAAATATGAGTACTGTTGCCATTATGGTTGCATTTATTTGCTATAAATTGTAGCTCCTGATGAGATTTGTTCCCATTAAGAGCTACTTTTATTGAACATATGAGGAGAAATAACGTCGTCTGCGGACGAGTGGAACGTTGAATAGTTCCTGAAGTGATCAAAATCGCTGCTACTAAACAGGTAGCAGTACTCATATTTGCCCTTTTTTGACCACAGCCCTCTCGGAAACCTTTCCAGAGGCGTCAAACAGCCATAATCCAAAGGTCTCCTCAAACAATTAGCCGGCCAAGAGCGTCCATGACTACCAAAAAGCTGTACGCCAGCATCCAAAGATGTCGAAAAATGTCGACTTTGGATGCTGGTGTACATGTTTGGGTCGTATGGGTTGGGGCCCTGGACGGACAGAGCGTGCGTACTAGAGCAGGTTTTCCTGCACCCACGCGATGATGTCGCTCGATTCGTAGAGTGGTTTGCCGTCGATGAACAGGCAGGGAACCTGGCGTTTTCCGCCGACGGCGATGAGTGTCTGTTCGGCATCGGAATCGGTCGAGATATTGCGCTCGGGAATGGTCACGCCGTTATCGGCCAAAAAGTGCTTGACCTTTAAGCAATACGGGCAGCCGGTCATAACGTACAGCGCGAGCTCGTGATTAGTAGCCATAGGTCTCCAATCGGTTGAGGTTTTGATTGAAATACCCAAAGCCGCCGCGGTCTATGCGCGCGTCAACGAAGACTCGATGGCCTGGACCAGAAACGCCGTGGCTCCGGTGGCGCAGGGCTTGTCGTAGTAGTCAACAAAGCGCTGGTCGGCAAGATAACCGTGGGCGAGGCCCAGGTACGCCTCGTCTTGGGGCTCGCATCCCCAGTTGAGAGCAATCCAGCGACGATGCATCGCGACAAGCTTACGAGCCTCGTTGCTCTCTGGGTCGCCAATGCCCATGGCAATTGAGAGCTGGCCCAGAATAGCGCGTTCAAGTTCCTTCATGTCGTTCCATGTCTCGGGGTCCATGTCCAGCAACGCTTCGTTTGCTGCATCGATAGCCTCATCGCCGTAGCGCGCCCGCGCCTCGGCACCGTAGCGCGCCTCGTTTTCCTGCACGGTGCGCCAGCGCTCCAGTTGCGGCAGGACGGCGCCCATGAGCGAGACGGCTTCGTCGAGCGACATGCCGGTGTTTTGTGCCAGGCGCGGGGCACAATCCTCAATCATTGCCTCCATGGTGGTGTCATAGGTGTACTTGCCGTGGTCGTAGCACCACTTGCAGTAATGATCGGTCGCGGTGCCCGTGGCATCGGTGCCGCAGTCGTCGGGCGTGAGTATCATGCCGCAGCTCTGGCAATAGTGCTCAGGCATTTCGAGCAGGTGGGACAGCGGTTCTCCGGTTACGGCGGCGATGAGCTTCATCATGTCGATGCCCGGTGTGACCTCGCCGCGCTCCCACCGGCTGATGGCCTGGCGTGTGACGAAGAGCTTAGCGGCAAGCTGCTCTTGGGTAAGGTGATGGGCGCGACGGACAGCAATGAGCTTTTCTGCAAAGGCCATAGCGGCTCCTTTCTGCTGGTTGATGGCTTAAGCATACGCGGCGGCAGGCGCCCTTCCAAGCAACCGTTGGTTGCACGACGGGGGACCGCGGCGAAGAATTGCGCGCAACGCCCCACGCCTCCATGCCGTACAATGACCGGCATGGAACCTATCGCACGCATACATACCGACCTGCCGCAGAAGTTCGGCATTCCGCGCAACAGCTTTTTGGCGCCCCATCTGCAGGGACGAATCTTTTTTGAGCCGGAATTTGCCTCCAATGCAGCGGTTGAGGGCCTGGACTCCTTCTCTCACCTGTGGCTGCTGTGGCGCTTCGAAAACGGAACGCCCGGCGGCACGGCTAAGGATATTGCCGTCGACGCTAAAACGCAGGACAGGTCCGGCACCAACGCAAAATGGTCGAAAACCGTGCGCCCGCCGCGTCTGGGCGGAGCCGAACGTGTGGGAGTGTTTGCCACGCGCAGTCCGTTTCGCCCTAATCCCATCGGGCTCACCTGCGTCAAGCTTGATCGTGTCGAGCTCACCGACGATGGCCCCATCATCCATGTGTTGGGGGCCGACCTGCGCGACGGTACGCCCATCTACGACATCAAGCCCTACATTCCGTTTGCGGACTGCCACCCGGATGCGACCGGAGGCTGGATCGAGGATGCTCCGTGGCAAGAGCTCGATGTTGAGTTTCCGCAAGCACTGCAGGATATGGTCCCGCCCGCAAAGCTCCTCGGCTTGGTCGAGGTCCTTCGCCAAGACCCGCGCCGCGCGGGCAGCAAGCACGAGCCGCCGGGCTCGACATATCGTTTACGGTCGATGAAACCCAGCTAACCGTAGTTGCCGTCAACGACGCGCAAGACTAACCAGCCATTCGTCCGCACCCGTCAAATTAAGCGCCAAACCCCGCGCCAAAACCGCCCACGCTGGTGGACAATAACGCCTACCAAAACAATCAACTTTGCACGGGAGTCCAGCATGAAATACGACTTTAGCTCGCTAATCGATCGCCACGGCATGGACTCCATCGCCGTTGACTCCTGGGGCGAGATCCCCGGTATGGCTCCGAACGCACCCGACGAGGGCTTCGACCGCATTCCCATGTGGGTGGCCGACATGAATTTTGCCACGGTGCCCACGGTCCAGGAGCACATCATTCAGCGCGCTCAGCATCCCATGTTTGGCTACTTTAACCCGCGCTCCGAGTATTTCGACCGCATCATCGAATGGCAGAGCCGCCGCAATGGCGTCGAGGGTCTGCGCCCTGAACATATCGGCTACGAAAACGGCGTGCTGGGCGGTGTCGTGTCGACGCTGCGTGCGTATGTTCAGCCAGGCGATGCTGTGCTGGTCCACAGCCCTACCTACATCGGCTTTACCAAGTCCATTGAGGCTGCGGGCTATCGTATTGTCCACAGCCCGCTTAAGCTCGACGACCAGGGCGTGTGGCGTATGGACTTTGAGGACATGGAGCACAAGCTCGCCCAAAACCACATCCATGCCGCGGTGTTCTGCTCGCCGCACAATCCCTGCGGCCGCGTATGGGAGCGCGACGAGATTGAGCGCGCCATGGACATCTATTGCCAGCACGATTGCGTGGTGATCTCGGACGAGATTTGGTCCGATATCATTCTGCCGGGTCACAAGCATATTCCGACGCAGTCGGTGAGCGAGGATGCCCGCATGCGCACGGTTGCCCTCTATGCGCCGAGCAAGACGTTTAACCTGGCGGGCCTTGTCGGCAGCTACCACATTGTCTACAACGAGACGCTGCGTGACCGCATCTGCGCCGTGTCCAACAAGACCCACTACAACGAGATGAACGTCCTCTCCATGCATGCGCTTATCGGTGCCTACCAGCCGCAGGGCTATGAGTGGGTGGACGAGCTCAATCAGGTGCTTGCCGGCAATATCGAGTACTTCTGCAATTACGTGGACGAGCATTTTGAGGGCGTGTCCTATTCGCGTCCGCAGGGCACGTACATGGTGTTTCTGGACTGCACCGAGTGGTGCCGAGAGCATGGTCGCGATATTCAGTGGTTGCTCGATGAGGGGGCACGCGTGGGCGTGGGGTATCAGGACGGCCGCCCGTTCCACGGACCCTGCCACATTCGCGTGAATCTGGCGCTGCCGCTTTCGCGCGTAAGGGAGGCGTGCGACCGCCTGGACCGCTACGTTTTTAATGCACGGTAAGTGAGCACTGCATGCGGGGCCTTCTGCCAAGTCGGCTGGAAGGTCCCACACGGTAAAGCGCCTGTAACAATTGGGCACTCGTGTGGTTTTGTTTGCTATTATCTTTAACCATTTAAGTCTGTAAACAGGATCGTATGGAGCTCGATGAAAAGATCCCGTCGCTCGGTTGCCATTTCGTTGTTTGTTGCGCTTGCAGTGGCGAGCGTCTTTGTCGTAGCGATAGCTGGCTGCTCCGGGTCGAATGACGGAGCCTCGACGTCTGCATTAGAAGGTCTGGACGCCTCGCAAGTCAAAGACGACGACCTTAAGACGCTCAACGTCGGAAGCGACCTCTATCCACCGTTTGTGTATACCGACGAGTACGGCGATATCGTTGGCCTGGATGTCGAGATATTGACCGAGGCTTTGGCTCGCATTGGTTACAAGCCAAAATACCAGCTGATCGACTGGGAAAAGAAGAAGGAGCTGCTGGCGAGCGGCGAACTCGATTGTGTCATGGGCAGCTTTAGTATGACGGGTCGCGAAAACGAATATCGTTGGGCCGGCCCGTACCTTGCGAGCCGCCAGGTGGTCGCGGTCGATTCCCAGAGCGATATCTACACGCTTGCCGAT
>CABUMU010000024.1 GCA_902492855.1 uncultured Collinsella sp.
CTATTAGGAATGATTTTTAATAAAATAATTTTATGCATGTGAAGATGTTAATTGATTAACGGTTTGCAAGTCATATACGGACGCCGATGAGTACAATCGGGCGAGCAAATGTTGACCTATCAACAAATGAAGGAGTTTCCTTTATGCATCTAGCCCGTCGTGCCTGGTGCCGAACATATCAGACGGTTTTTCGCATTGCATTGCCGATCCTGCCCTATACCGAGCCGCGTATTTTGGAGCATGCAGAGGATGTGCCCGCGGTGCTTCAAAAGCGCTCGATCCAGAAGGTCCTTATCGTGACAGACCCTGGTATTGCACGTTTGGGGCTCACGGCATCACTCGAGCGTGCGCTTACGGCTCAGGGGATTGGCACTACGGTCTATGCCGAAACGCGTGCGAACCCCACGGTCTCGAATGTGGAGGAAGCGGCGGCGCTGTATCGCGAGAACGACTGCCGGGCCATTATCGGCTTTGGCGGAGGATCAGCCATGGACTGCGCCAAGGGTGTGGGGGCGCACATTGCGCAGCCAAACAAGCCCATCAACAAGATGCGCGGCCTGTTGCGTGTCCACCGTCTCCTGCCGCTGCTTATTGCGGTTCCCACTACCGCCGGTACGGGAAGCGAAGTCACGCTCGCGGCGGTTGTCACCGATGACGAGACGCACTATAAATACCCCATTAACGACTTTGTGCTCATCCCGCGTTTTGCAGTCCACGACCCCGAGTTTACGCGCGGGTTGCCGGCGTCCATTACGGGGCAGACGGGCATGGACGCCCTGACGCATGCTGTCGAGGCCTTTATCGGCCGTAGCACCACGCCCTACACGCGCAAGATGGCGCGTCAGGCGGTCCAGCTCATCCGCGACAATTTGCTCGAGGCCTATGAGCATGGCGACGACATGCGTGCGCGCCGCAATATGCTTTCGGCGGCGTATAAGGCGGGTGTTGCGTTTACCCGCTCCTATGTCGGATATGTGCATGCCATCGCGCATAGTCTGGGCGGCCGATACGGAATTCCGCACGGTTTAGCCAACGCGATTATCCTGCCGCACATGCTTCGCGTTTATGGTGACGCCGCCGCCCCCAAGCTTGCCGATCTTGCTCGCATGGCGGGCATTGCGCCGGCTACCGCGCAGGACAGTCTTGCGGCCGAGGCCTTTATCGATTGGGTCGACCGCATGAACGAGGCCCTGGGAATCCCCAAATATGTCTCGGGTATTCGCCGCTCCGATATTCCGCAAATGGCGGCACATGCCGATGCCGAGGCCAATCCGCTGTATCCCGTTCCGCTTTTGATGGACCGCCTGGAGCTCGAGCATATGTACGAAGTTGTTGCAGGTGGTATGTTTGAGGACGAGAACTAGGAGGGTCCATGAACACCGAGGAAATTGCGCGCATCGTCGGCGATCAGCGCACCTACTTTAAGACGCACGCTACGTTTGTTGTCGATGCTCGACGTCGTGCGCTCGTGCGCCTGCGCGAGGCGGTGCGGGCACACGAGACCGATATCGCCCATGCGCTCAAGACCGATTTGGGTAAGTCGCATGACGAGGCCTATATGTGCGAGATCGGTACGTCGCTTTCCGAGATTCGTCATCAGATTGCGCATGTGGCTCGATGGAGTCGTCCGCGCCTGCGTCCGTGTGACCTCGCTAACGCCGTGAGCGTGTGCAAAACGCAAGCCGTGCCCTATGGCGTCACACTCATCATGGCGCCTTGGAACTATCCGTTTTTGCTGACGCTCGAGCCGCTCGCTGGCGCCCTTGCCGCGGGCAATACCGTGGTCATCAAGCCGAGCGCCTATGCTCCGGCATCGAGCGCGGTGCTCAGGCAAATCTGTGATGAGGCATTTGATCCGTGCCTGGTGACGGTTGTCGAGGGCGGGCGCGCCGAGAACGAAGCGTTGCTCGATGAGTGCTGGGACAAGATCTTCTTTACCGGTAGCGTTCCGGTTGGCAAGCTCGTCATGGAGCGCGCAAGTAAAAACCTTACGCCCGTGACGCTTGAGCTGGGCGGAAAGAGTCCCTGCATCGTGGATGCGACGGCAAACTTGAAGGTCGCGGCACGGCGCATCGCCTTTGGTAAATGGCTCAACGTGGGGCAGACCTGCGTGGCGCCCGACTACCTGCTGGTCGATACGCGCGTGCACGATGAACTACTGGGCCTCATCAAGGAGGAGGTCCGTCGCATGTTTGGCGAGCACCCGCTCGATAACGAGGATTACGGGCATATCGTCAACGCCAAGCATTTTGCGCGCGTGCGCGGGCTGATCGATCCCGATAAGGTCGTGCTTGGAGGTACCGCGCGCGAGACTTCGCTCAAGATCGAGCCGACGATTTTGGACGGCGCGACCCCCGATGACGCCGTGATGCAGGAGGAGATCTTCGGTCCCATCTTGCCGGTGCTGACGTTTGAGAGCCTAGACGAGGCTGAAGCGTTTATTACGGATCGTCCGACGCCGCTGGCCCTGTATATCTTTAGTCAGGATCGCGCAGTTCAGCAGCGCTTTGTGCGTTACGTGCCCTTTGGTGGTGGCTGTGTTAATGACACCATTATGCATTTGGCCACGAGCCATATGGGCTTTGGCGGCATGGGGGCGAGCGGTATGGGACAGTACCATGGACGTGAGAGCTTCGATACGTTTAGCCACAAGAAGAGTATCGTGAACAAGGCAACGTGGCTGGACGTGCCATTCCGCTATGCTCCTTACGCAAGCTGGAAGCACAAGTTCGTGCGCATGTTTGTGCATTAGAATCAGATGACATAGGGGCAAATAAAATGGCCGCCCCGTGTAAGCGAAGGCGGCCACTTCTCACGATGCAAACGTGTATCGGAGTTGGTAAGACCCGCTGCAACGGGTGCCATCCGTATCCCTTCTCTTATCTGCAAGTGCTCTGTCGTGCGGGAGCAGTAGCGAGCGATTGAAAGACGCAGGCAGGATGAATCTGTGTCCGCACGGGCCCGTAAACTTCTCAATAAGGTTAAGCGCCGGTTTATCCGGCCGTTAGAGGAGTTGCCATGTACGAGCCTTCGCGTGTTCTATTGTCATTTCATATCGCAGGATTTCAGTATGCCGACGGCGCATTGGTCCTGGGTGATCTAAAAGTGGGCGATAAGCTGACGCTGTGTGCCGAGCGCGATAACCCCCATGATCCCGAGGCGGTTGCGATCTATTACGGCAAGACCAAGCTCGGCTATGTTCCGGGAAACGAGGTCGGCCCGCTATCCGTGATGATGTATTACGGACACGAGGGTGTATTTGAGGCGCGCGTGCAGCAGGTTGCCCCCGAGCGTAGCCCGTGGCATCAGGTGCGCGTTGGCCTCTATGTGGTGGATGCCCGTTAATCGGTAAGGGAGGCGGCCATGTTTGATGACGATGATCTGTTTGATCTGACGGATGACCCGTTTGAGTGGGATATGCTGCTCGACGATGATGAGCTGGAGCAGGACCGTAAGAAGCGGCAGGACAAGAACGCCCAGGGTGATGCGTCGAAAAAGAAAGACAAACGCCGCCGCGGACTGTTCGGCGGGCTCTTTGGCTAACCGACGCGCCAAAGCGTCTGTATACTAGGCACGTGTTAGACGCGTTGCGAAATGAGGACACAGACGATGATGTGGTTTACCGCCGACTTGCACCTGGGCGATACGAATATCTTGCACGATATGGATCGGCCGTTTGGCTCGGTCGAGGAGATGAACCGCAAGGTCATCGATGCCATCAATGAGTGCGTGGCTGCGGATGACCGTCTCTACATCCTGGGAGATTTTACCTATCGTTTGCCCTTGGCTGAGGCGGTGCGCCTGCGCGAGCGTATCGAATGCAAGAATGTGACGCTCATCCGCGGTAACCATGACAGCGACTGGGAAGATTCCGACGTACCGCAGATTTGGGAAGACGTGCGCGATTACCTGGAGATTGCTCCCGGCTATGCCAAGGGACATCGCCTGGTTATGAGCCACTACCCCATGCTCAGCTGGAATGGCAAGGCGCGTGGCGCCATCATGCTGCACGGGCATATCCACAGCAGGGGGGACCGCACCAACGCGCGCAACCGCGATCGCGAGCGCCCCATTTACCGCTACGATGTGGGCCTCGACGCCAACGAGTACAAGCCCGTAAGCCGAGATCAAATCCTTGGCTTCTTTGGACTGTAATTCTCGAACCACCACAAAGGATAGGTACCTTTGTGGTGGTTCTGGCGCCGTTGCCATTATGGCAGCGGCGTCTTTTTTGTCCGTGCGGCGCGGTAGAGTGTAGGCGGTTGAAATTTGCGTCCATCGAGGAGCTGCTATGAATGAGATCAAGTGCCCGCATTGTGGCGAAGTCTTTAAGGTCGATGCATCCGGCTATGCGGATATCGTCAAGCAGGTGCGCGATGCCGAGTTTTCGCGCGACTTGGATGAGCGTGTGAAGGCAGTCCAGCGCGAGGGCGAGCAGGCGCTGGAGCTTGAGCGCTCGCGTTCGACGGCTGCTTTGCAGGAGGCAGAGTCTCAGCGCAACGCTCAGCTCGTTGAGCAGAAGAACGCTGCGGCTCAGCAACTGGCACAAGAGGTTGCCAAGCGCGATGCTGAGCTTGCCGAGCTGCGCGCTAAGCTCGAGGGCGCTGCCGCAGAGCGCGAGAGTGCAAGCCAGCGCGCGGCGGTAGAGGCACGAGCCAATGCTCAAAAGGAAAATGCCGAACTCCAGCGTGAGATTGATAGCCTGCGTGCGCAGCTTGGGCGCAAAGATGACGAAGCAAAGCTTGCCGAGTCGGCGGCGCGCAACGCTGCTCAAAACGATTTAGCTGCGCGCGACGCTCAGATTGCTGAGCTGCAGGCCAGGCTCGCCGCGGCGGACAAAGCCCAGGAGATGGCGCTTGCCGCTGCCGCGGCAGAGTCGCAGCGTGAGCTCGATGCCGCTCGCAGCGAGGCCGAGCGCGCGCTTACTGACTATCGCGCGAAGGCGCAGGAGAAGTTTTCCGCCGCAAAGGCTCAGTCCGAGCAAGAGGCCGAGGGCCTGCGTGCCCAGCTGCGCGAGCAGGAACTGATGGCAAAAATGAACCTGTCAGAGGCGGTCGCCGCGGCGGAGCGAGAGCGCGATGAGGCACGTGCCAAACTGACGAGCGAGCTGGCTGTGCGCGATTCTCGCGAGGAACAGGCCAAGGCGGCACACGAGCTCGAGCTTGCGCAGGCCAAGCGTGCGAGCGATGACCTGATTCGCTACAAGGATGAAGAGATCGAGCGCCTTAAGGACATGAAGGTCCGCCTGTCCACCAAGATGGTGGGCGAGTCGCTCGAGCAGCACTGCGAGACCGAGTTTAACCGTCTGCGCATGACGGCGTTTCCTAACGCGTATTTCGAGAAGGATAACGATGCGTCCGAGGGCACCAAGGGCGACTTTATCTTCCGCGAGTGCGACGCAAGCGGTAACGAGGTCATTTCGATTATGTTCGAGATGAAAAACGAGAACGACGAGACCGCGACCAAACATAAAAACGAGGACTTCTTTAAGAAACTCGATCACGATCGTCGCCAGAAAGGCTGTGAGTACGCGGTGCTCTGCACGTTGCTCGAACCCGAGAGCGAGCTTTACAACGCCGGCATCGTGGACGTGAGCTATCGCTACGAGAAGATGTACGTGATTCGCCCACAGTTCTTTATTCCCATGATCACGCTTCTTCGCAACGCCGCCATGGGTTCGCTGCGCTATAAGCAGGAGCTGGCGGAGTACAAACAGCAGAATATCGACGTCACGAACTTCGAAGCCAAGATGGAAAAGTTCAAGAATGATTTCGGTCGCAACTACGAGATCGCGAGCCGAAAGTTCCAAACGGCGATTGATGAGATCGACAAGACGATTAGCCATCTGCAGAAAACCAAGGAGGCGTTGCTGTCCTCCGAGAACAATCTGCGCCTAGCCAACAAGAAGGCCGACGATCTTACCATTCGCAAGCTCACGTGGGGCAACAAGACCATGAAAGCAGCGTTTGACGAGGCACGCGGGGCTGCGACAGAGACAAACGATGAGCCAGCCGAGGCGGATTCGTATGAGGTCGAGGATGCCGAGTAAGGCATAGCGTATAGTGCAAAAGTGGGGCCGCTGGCGATATTGCCAGCGGCCCCGTTTCGTTCCGGTAAGTTCGGCTAGTCTTCGAGCAGGTCCTCGATAAAGCCGACACGGTAGTTTTTGAAGATGCCCTCGCCGCCGTCTTGCGTGGCGTCCAGGTCGACATCGCCCATGATGCCAAAGTCGTGGTCGCCATCCTCGTCGGCAAAGATCTGGTGCACGTGCCATACGTGCGCGGTCTTCTCGTCGGACTCGTCAATGGAAAACATCGCGGCGCTGCGGGCATCTCCGTCGGTGAGGATCTCCTCGTGCTGCTCATGGTAGGCATCGAGCGCCTTTTGCCAGCGGATTTCGCTCATGCCCCAGTCGTCGTCGAGCTCGCCCAGGTCGCGAACGTGCTCGCGAGCGGCAAGGGTCACGCGGCGGAAGAGCGCGTTGCGCACCAACAGCGTGCAGCCGCGGCGGTCCGCCACGACCTCGTCGATGCCCTGCGGCGGCGCGGCGTCGAGGGCTGCCGGGTTGCCGGCGTTCTCCCACTCGTCCACCAGGCTCGAGTCCACCGAGCGCACCACAAAGCCCAGCCACGAGATAATGTCGCGCAGGCGCTCGTCGCGTTTCTCGATGGGTACGGTGCGGTCGAGCGAACGGTAGGCCTCTGCCAGGTAGCGCAGCAAAATGCCCTCGGAGCGGGCGATGCCGAGCTTTTGAATGTAACCCTTAAAATCGCTCGCGCTTTCCAGCATATCGCGCAGGACGCTCTTGGGAGAGAGCTGGTAGTCGTTTGCCCAGGGTACTTCCTGGCAGTACTTGTCAAAGGCAGCGTCGAGCAAATCCTCGAGCGGCTTTTCGTACGTGACGTCTTGAATGCGCTCCAGACGTTCCTCATATTCGACGCCGTCAGCCTTCATTTCGGCCATCGCGCGGTCGCGTGCGGTGCGCTCCTGTGCACGCAGCACCTGCTTGGGATCCTCGAGCGTTGCCTCGACCATCGAGATCAGATCCATGGTATAGGTCTCGCTCTCGGGGTCGAGCAGCTCCAACGCGGCAAGCAAGAACGGCGAGAGCGGCTGATCGAGCGCGAAGTCCTCGGGCAGATCGACCGTCAGCGCGTAGTCGATGTCCGGCGCGGCGTCAGCCGGAGCGTCGGGTGCGGGCGGCACCTCGGTGCGCACGACGACGCCGGAGTCGATGAGCGTAGCGAAGATTTCGTCGGCGCGAACCTCGAGCTTGGCCTTTTCCTCGGGAGTCTGCAGACTCGTCTCGATGAGGTCGTGCACGCGGGCTCGGGCATCGCCGCCCTGCTCGACCACGCTAATCACCATGGAGTGCGTGATGCGCAGGCGCGGCTTGAGCGTCTCGGGCTGCGTCTCGATCAGGCGCTCAAAGGTCTGCTTGTTCCAGGTGACAAAGCCCTCGGGGGCCTTCTTCTTTTTAATCTTGCGGAGCTTTTTAGGGTCGTCGCCCGCTTTGGCCATAAGCTTGGCATTTTCGATCTCGTGCTCCGGCGCCTCGGCAATTACCATACCCTCGGTGTCAAAGCCCGAGCGGCCGGCGCGACCGGCAATCTGATGGAACTCGCGGGCGCGCAGACGACGCATCTTGTAGCCATCGAACTTGGTGAGCGCGGTGAGCACCACGGTGTGGATGGGTACGTTGATGCCGACGCCGAGCGTATCGGTGCCGCAGATGACGGGCAGCAGACCCTGCTGCGCCAAGCGCTCGACCAGCAGGCGATAGCGCGGCAACATGCCAGCATGGTGCACGCCGACGCCGCATCCAAGCAGGCGCTTGAGAATCTTGCCAAAGGCCGTCGAGAAGCTCGTTCCCTTGGCAGCTTCCTTAATGGCCTCGCGCTGCTCCTTGCTGGCGATGCCAAAATTGGCGAGCGACTGTGCCGTCGCAAGGGCGGCATCCTGGCTAAAGTGCACGATATAGAGCGGGGCCTCGCCGCGGCGCATGGCGAGCTCGACCGTGCCCTCGAGGGAGGTCGTCACATAGTCGTAGCTCAGCGGAACGGGACGCGGGGCATCGACAACCAAGTCGCAAGCAGCGCCGGTGTGCTCCTCGAGTGAGGCGGCGATCGCGGTGACATCGCCGAGCGTGGCGCTCATGAGCATGAATTGCGTGTGGGGCAGGGTGAGCAGCGGCACCTGCCAGGCCCAACCGCGGTCGGGGTCGGCAAAGTAGTGAAACTCGTCCATGGCGACGCAGCCCACGTCGGCGTCCTCACCCTCGCGCAGCGCATCGTTGGCAAGGATTTCGGCCGTGCAGCAGATGACGGGCGCCTTGGTGTTGATATGCGTGTCGCCGGTGATCATGCCGACGTTATCGCGGCCGAGCACCTGTACCAGATCGAAGAACTTTTCGCTGACCAGGGCCTTGATGGGGGCCGTGTAATAGCAGCGCTTGCCCTGCGCCATGCCCATAAAGAGCATGCCCAGCGCGACGAGCGATTTACCCGATCCAGTCGGTGTGCCTAAGATGACGTGATCGCCGGCAGCCAGGTCCATGAGGGCCTCTTCTTGGTGATCCCAAAGTTCAATGCCGCGGTCGCTCGTCCATTCAAAGAAGCGTTCGAAGGCCTGATCAGGCGTGAGCCATGGTTCGGGCTCACTGCCGTCCTCGGACTCCCACCAGGTGGGGGAGAGCACACCGAGCGAACCGAACTCTGCCTCGGTTCCCGTGCCGCCCGAGAATGAGCTGGCGGCGCCGGCGCCGGAGACGGTGCTGGCGGCGGTATCTGTCGTGGTCTGTGCCATATGGTTGCTTTCTCTCGCGATTGTCCGCCAACTATTATGGCGTAGCGGCGGCGCGGGGTGCCAGCGCGCGAGAAAATGCAGGAAATGGGCGTTCTGCCCAGCCGTTTAGTGTAGTCGCTGGCTAAGTGAGTAGACTTTTTGCGATATCGCGAGCACGCGGCTTTTGCGCAAGGGCTCTACCTGCGGTTTTATTATTTGCTATGCGGGTTGTGCTTGGCTATTGCAAAAAAGTCTACTCACTTAGGTGTGAGGGCCGTTCGCTGGCGCCTATTTGCGCTTGTTTGCCGACGCTGCGACCATCAGAAGCCCCTAGGACTCTTGCGGCAGGCGCTTCTTGCCTTTGCGGGCACGGTTTCTAAAGTTCTCGACGGCCTCTTCCATGCCTAGAGGTACATAGGTGAGCTCATCGAGGTTTTCGGGCAGGTAGCAGGCAAGGCTCTGCTCCTGCGCGTGGCCCGCTGCGAGCTGTTCATCGCTGGGCAGCGCGTCGGGTGTGGCGCAAATGCCATAGACGGCGGCACCCATCTCGCGCGTGCGGTGCTCGTATTCGGTCTCGGGATGCTCGGGATGGTCGCGGCGGACGTCGTCACTTACCCAAAGTGTGTCGTAGCCGGCCGCGGCAAACTGTCCCAGGGCGTAATCGCGCAATGGTTTGCTGTCGGTGCGCAGTGTGACGGTGGTGCCGGCTGCAAGGAGCGGGCGGTAGAGCATCAGATGGTCGACATGGACGAGTCGTTTTTTGGCGTACTTGGCCTTGGGCTGCGGCGTGGGAAAGTTGATGGTGATGGCATCGAGCTCGCCTGCGGCAAACAGCTGCGGCAGCGATGCGGCGCCTCGGGGCAGGACAAGTGCGTTGGTCAGCTCTTGCTCGCAGATTTTCTGTGCGGCATAGGCGATGCAGATGGGCTCCTGGTCCATGCCGATAAAGAGGGTGTCGGGTTCATGGTGAGCTCGCTCAACCAGATAGGTGCCTTTGCCACAGCCCAGATCTAGATGAAGGCGGGTGAAGGACGAGTCGCCAACCGGCGCACAGGCCTCGCGCCAATCTCCGGCATATGCCTCGGGGTTCGTCTCAATCGCATCGGCGTAGCGCTCCAAGCGCTCCTCGAGCACAAAGTTCTTAGGCGTGCGAACATGAACGGCTCCCATGAGGCTCCTTGGTCATAAGTATGGAACGCATAGCTGCGCGTTCCGTCAATGGGTTGAAAAAAGTGGGCATAGTTTGCCCGAAAGGCGTGGTGCGGCTCGGCGGCGAGTCGTCGATGCCTACAGGCGCTTGAGGATCACATAACGGTTGAGCTCGCCGCTGCGACCGTCGGCATGGAAACGCTCAAGCTCGCGTACGGGGACCTCGCCGCTTTTGTAGAACGTACGGACGCCGCGCACCAGGTCGGTGATCTGCTGATCGTCAAAGTGATGGCAATAGCGGTAGGCGTGGCGGTCGTTTTGCCAGCCAATGAGGTGGTCGCCGGCTTCAAACTGCGCGGAATCGTAACCCTCAAACGGCGGGGTGAGCTCGGCGCGGGCTTCGGCTCGAACGGCCTTGCGCGCCATGCGCTCGTCGTTCATAAACTCCCAAAAGCTGATGGCGATGATGCCGCCCGGGCGCGTCTGCCGCACCAGGGCGTCGAGCACGCGTACGCGGTACTCGCACGACGGCACGTGGTGCATAAAGCCAAAGCAGACCGAGATGTCGGCGAGCGGGGCGTCAAAAAGCACGTCGGGCGTCTCGGCGGGGTTGAGCTTCATAAGGGCGTCGAGCACGTCGAGTTCCTGGAAGTGCAGGTTGGGAATGCGTAGCGCGTGGCCATGTGCATCGATGGCCAGGTCTTGGCACGAGTCGACACCATAGAACTCAAACGGGCAGCTGGCATCTGTCGAGGGGTTTGCGCCATCGACGCCCTTGGCGGCAAGTGCGCCGCCGGCGGCAAAGTTCTCGAATCGCATATTGCCGCAGGCAAGATCGAAGACGCGGACGGGATGCTCGATCGTGGCGACGTCGAGCTGCCCGAGCGCAATGTCCATGGTGCGCACCCAGCCGGGCCACGGGGCTTGGCGCGTATCGGAAAAGGAGGCGGAGTGCTCGCGATAGAACGTGTTATTGAGCTGGATGAGCGATGAGGCGAAATCGCGGTTCACGGCGCGGAACTCCCTCCGTTGGCGGTGCGGAATTAACAGTACGACCATACTACCGTTAACGCCGCAACGGGGACAACCAAGCTACGGGTCATTGCTTTGTTTGGACACATTTCCGCAGCTCATATGCACCCGCAACCGCCGGTTGTCAAAAATCTTACTAGAATAGGTGGCATGCTTTCGGCGGTGGCGGATAGATTTTTAACTGTGCAAGGCGCCTTAAGAACAAAAACGGTCCGGCGGCACGGCTGGCATCACATAGGAGGAACCATGAATGTAGAAACTGCGCAGCGGCTCGCCGACCTTCGCCGCAGCAAAGGCTTTAGCCAAGAAGGGCTGGCGCGAAAGCTGGGGCTGTCGCGCCAGGCGGTCAGTAACTGGGAGCGCGCGGAGAGCTCACCCGATACCGAGAACCTGATCTCGCTCGCCAAACTCTATGGCGTGAGCTTGGACGAGTTGCTCAATCCGAGCGACGAGATTGAGGACGATATCGAGTTTGAGAACGAGGACCGCGCTCGCCAACGCGAGGCCGAGGCGGCAGAGCGCGCACGCACCCATGAGGCGGCGGCACGTGCCACCGAGGCGGCAACGCAGGCGAGTGATGCCGCCGCCAAGGCGGCGCAAGCGGCAAGCTGGAGTGCACAGGCCGCCAATGCCGCTACGGCGCAGGCGACGAGTGGCGGTGCGGTTGGCTCGACTCCGGTGAAGGGCCCGTTCCAGTCGTTCCCGTATTGGGCCGTGTGCTGGCTGCTGTTCTTTTTGCTGATGTTCCTGTTTGGTGCCGGCCCCTTTGCCGCACTGATCTTCTTTACGATTCCCATCTATCACTGGGTGGCGCGTGCGCTCGATGGCGATTGGGCGCGCGGGGATATTCAGGTTGGTTCGGCGTCGGTGGCGGTCAAGGCCCAGGGGAAGGATACTTCTGCGGAATCTGATGCTGACGTGGCTACCGCGACTACCGCTGAGCCGATTGCCAAAGAGAGTGATGAATGATGAAGCTTTCGCATGAATCCAAGGTACGCTTGGGCGTTGGCATCGGAGCGTTTGTGCTCATCATCGGGCTTGTCTTTGGCATTTCGCGGACTTTGATTCATTTTGATGGCCCGTGGGATCTCGACGATGTTGTATCCGGCTTCTCTGGTATGGACGATGCGGTTGACGAGGACGATCTTTTGGATGGCGGTAACTATTCCGCTCAGCCTCAGCAGCTTTCGAGCGAAACCTTTGATGCCGACGCGTTCACATCGCTTGACTTGGACGTGACGTCGGGCACGGTCGAGGTCAAACACGTCTCCAGCGGGCCAGTGCGCGTAATTGAAAGCGGTCGCGTGGCAACGGGGACCGTTGCCTTCGATGCGGCAACCCAGAACCTGGCCGAAATCAAGGGCTCTACGCTCAAGATTCGCCAGTTCGATTGCGATGACGAGCGCGCCATTGACCGCACGGTTACCGTCGAACTGCCGCGCGAAGTTGCCGATAACATGGTGGGCATTACAGCGAATGTAGGATCGGGTGACCTGACGGTCGCGGGCATTGCGTGTCATGACCTCAACCTGACTTTGGACTCTGGAGACGTTGAGTTTACGGGCACCGTGACCGATACCCTGAATACCGAGGTCGGTTCGGGCGATGTGACGTTCGAGCTCTACCAGGCCCCCGCGAAGTCGATGGACGTGAGTGTGGGCTCGGGCGATGTGGAGATGACGGTTCCGAACTCGACGGGCTTTAAGGCGAGCCTCACCTTGGGCAGCGGCGACTTTGAGAGCGATTTCCTTCCGCTTGGCTACGACGGCGAGACCATTTTGAATCTTGAATTCGATAACGGCGATAAGTCTGCTACGTATCGTTTTGAGGTCGGTTCGGGCGACATGTCGTTTGATCCGGAGTGACATGCGGTTTTCGGAGATCGGTACATATAGGCATGCTCTTTGATGGAGGCGCCGGAGCCGTGACGGGCTTCGGCGCCTTTGCCTTTACAATGGGGACATGGAACAGATTATCTTGAACATACTCGAGGCTCTGCGTCGCGGCGAGACCGTGGACGACAAAGCGCTCGTCAAACTGATACATGCCGAGGCGCGCCGTGAGGGTGCCGACAAACGCGATTTGGCCAAGCGCCGTCTGCTGCCGTTCTACCAGCGGGTTAAACGTGAGGAGCCGGTTCGGTGGGCTGCGTGGAATGTCGATTCCGATCTGGAGCGTCAACTGCTGCAGGTCCTGCGTATGAAGCCGCGCCGAACGGCCTCGGGCGTGGCGACCATTACCGTCATTACCAAGCCCTGGCCATGCTCGGGCGATTGCCTGTTTTGCCCCAACGATCTGCGCATGCCCAAAAGCTATCTGCACGCCGAGCCGGCGTGCGCCCGTGCGGAGCAAAACTGCTTCGACCCGTATCTGCAGGTGAGCGCTCGTCTGACCGCGCTTTCGCAGATGGGGCACGCAACCGATAAGATTGAGCTCATCGTGCTCGGTGGCACCTGGAGCGACTATCCGCAAGGGTATCAGACGTGGTTTATGTCGGAGCTTTTCCGTGCGCTCAATGACGATGCCGTCGCCGGCGTGGCGGCCAACCCCATGCTGGCGCGTCCGGGCATCAGCCGTGCCGAGGCGGGGCGCCTGCTCGATGACGCTCCCGCCGATGCGCTGCCGCCTGTGGTAGCAGAGCGCCGCGAGCGCTATCGGGTTGCCGGCATTGCGACAGACGAGGCTGAGCTTGCTGCTGGCGTTGCCGACGAGCAGGAGCGTGTGGATGCTGCCGTGGGCGGCTACAACCGCGCGGTGCGTCGTCTGTACGGCCCTGGTACGCCGTGGGGCGAGGTTGCCAAGTGGCAGACGGCAACGATGGAGGAACTTGAGCGTCAGCAGCGCATCAACGAGACGGCGAAGCATCGCGTGGCGGGGCTCGTTATCGAGACGCGCCCCGATGCCGTAACGCCGCAGGCGCTTACGCTCATCCGCCGCCTGGGCTGCACCAAGATCCAGATGGGTATTCAGAGTCTCGACCAACATTTGCTCGATATCAACGAGCGTCGTATTTCGGTGGCGCAGATCGAGCGGGCGTTTTCGCTTGCGCGCCTGTTTGGCTTTAAGATCCACGCGCATTTTATGCTTAACTTGCTGGGCGCCACGCCCGAGGGGGACAAGCGCGACTACGAACGCTTTATGACCGAAGGGGCCTTTATGCCCGACGAGGTCAAGGTTTACCCGTGTGCGCTCATCGAGGGCTCGCGTCTGGTGGGCTGCTACGAGCGCGGCGAGTGGCGCCCCTATACCGAGGAGGAGCTGCTCGACGTGCTGGCCGATGACATCGTGGTGACGCCGGCGTTCTGCCGTATCAGTCGCATGATCCGCGACTTTAGTTCCGACGACATTATGGTGGGCAACAAGAAACCCAACCTGCGTCAGCTCGTTGAGAACCGCCTGGCTGCTCGGGGTGACGGTGCGACGGTGCGCGAGATTCGCTATCGCGAGATCAGTACGGCGGGTGCCGACTTGGATGAGCTGACCCTTGACGAGGAAGTGGCGTACGAGACGCCGGTGACGCACGAGCGCTTTTTGCAGTGGGTGACGCCGCAGGGCAAGATCGCGGGCTTTTTGCGTCTGTCTCTGCCCGATCGTGCTTTTGTTGCCGCGCATGCGGATGAGTTGCCGACGACACCGGACGAGGCGATGATTCGCGAGGTGCACGTGTATGGCATGGCGGCGCGCGTGGGAGATCAAGGCCAGGCAGCCCAGCACCATGGATTGGGGCGTTTGCTCGTAGAGCGTGCGTGCGAGATTGCCCGGGATGCGGGTTATACGCGTATCAACGTGATTAGCGCAATCGGTACGCGCGAGTACTATCGCCATTTGGGTTTTTGCGACCATGGACTCTATCTGCAAAAGGAGCTCTAGATGAACAAGCCGAGTGTTTCTGCTGGCGTCGTTGCCGGTGTTGCTCTGGGAGCCGCGGCGCTTGGTGCGGCCGCTGTCGCTGTTCGTGCTGCCTGTCTGCAGGTTGCGCGAACCCGCAATGGGTTGGCGCGTGTGAAACGCGTGCACGATGAGGGCGGCGACGAGATTCGCGTGTTGGTGCAAGGCAGCGTCTACCAAAGTGCAAGCTACGTTGGTGAGCGTTGGGCGGAGCCCGTCTTTGCGTACTATCGTGCGTTTGACGACGTGTTTGAGTCCGAGGATGCGATGCGTGATGCTTATGGTCACGGTATCAACCGCATGCTTATGCTGGGTGGCGGCGGGTTTGCCTATCCCAAGTTCGCGCTGATGTCGCACGAGGGCTTGCGCATGGACGTCATCGAGTATGACGGAGAGATTACGCGCCTGGCGCGCCGCTGGTTCTATCTGGACGAGCTGGAGTGCACGGCGGGCGATCGCCTGCGGGTGATAACCGCTGAGGCTCGCTCTTATCTGGGCGTGACGAGTGTTGGTCATCGTCGCTACGACGTGGTCGTGAGCGATTGCTTTGGCGGTGCCGAGCCCGTACGCGAGCTGGCGACGGTTGAGGCGTTGCGTTTGGTGCGGGGCAGCCTAAATGTCGGTGGCGTCTACGTTGCCAATATCGTAAGCACAAACGAGGGGAGCGATGTGACGTTCCTGCGCGACTGTGCCGCCACGGCGCTTGAGGTGTTCGACCATGCTTGGGTGGTCCCATGTGGCGATGCGGAGTTCGGCGGCGAGGAGAACTACCTGCTCATCGCCAGCGACGGCGACTATGTCTTTGCCGAAGCCGTGCCCTTCGACGCCGACTTCCTCGGCACCGCCCTTCACGACAAGTAAGTCTCTCCGTCCCAAAAAGACTGGTCTTAGGCGTGGTCGCGCCAGCTGAGGACGCGCTGCTTCATGCCCTCTATGTCGAGCACGCCTTCGGCAAAGCCCTTGCGCACGAGCTCTTCGGGAACAAACTCGTCGTAGCGATCAAAATAAGGCACCTCGCCGGGATAGACGAGCTCGATGGGATCGAAGTCCTTCTCGGCCTCGGCGGCGAGCACCTCAAAGAACGTCTCTTCGTCGGCCTTCATCTTAAACTGCATAAAGTACGGGCGTGAAGGGTCGAGTCCGCGAAGGCCCAGCTCCGCGGCACATTTAATCTTGAGCATACGTTCGAGCGCCAGAAAGGCGTAGCTGCCCAGCCAGGGGAAGAGTACCCAGGTGTCGCCGCCCAGGTTGATAAGCGGTTTAGTTCCCGCGCCCGAAATCTCGGCGGTATGACGAGCCTGTGCAAGGCGTGCCCGTGCGTTGCCCATAAGGTACGGATACGCCGCGTGCTCGTTGAGCGCTTGGCGCATGCGTTCGAGTACATGTGTGTTGATGTCACCGGGGCAGTCGCCAAAGTAGGCCGGCACACGGCCCTTGACCTGCGTGGCAAAGACGGTGTGACGCTTCCAGTCCACTTCCTCGACAATCCAGCAGTGCCCGGCGATGGCGATGCGCTCACCGGGCGGTGGGGGATTGACGATCGTGCCTAACTCGGCCGACTCGCTGCGAACGGTGAACTCCTCGTTTTCCTGGAACACGGCGTAGAACTTAAAGTTGTTAATGACGCGCTCGCCCGCGAGACCCACGATGAGTCCGCCGCCCTCGGTGACCTGGATGTGGTCGATCTTGATGAGGTGACGCAGCAGTACGCGATAGTCATCGGCCGAGACGCGGTGGAAATAACTAAGCGTGAGCACGCGTTGGGCAAGTTCGGCCGGTGTGAGCTCTCCGGTGCTGGCGAGGGTCGACATGGTCTGGTGATAGAGCAGACTGTAGGGGAGTCGATCGAGCTCGGGCGGCTCGACCCACTTTTCTTCGCGATAGAGTTGTACGAGCGCGATGCCCTGCAGGAGCTTCCATGGAATGGTCTCGGGCATCATCGTGCGCGGCTCGGGTTCCTCCTCGCGCATGACAAACCACATCTCGGGCGGAAGGTCGCGACGGCCTGTGCGCCCCATGCGCTGCAAAAAGGAGCTGACGGTAAACGGCGCGTCAATCTGGAACGCGCGCTCCAGGCGACCGATATCAATGCCGAGCTCCAGCGTAGAGGTGGTGACGGTCGTCTGCGCCTGTTCCTCGTCGCGCATGAGCTCCTCGGCGGTCTCGCGTAGCGATGCCGAGAGGTTGCCATGATGGATAAGGAAGCGGTCTGGCTCGTGCCGGTTTTCACAGTAGCTGCGCAGCATGGAGCACACGGCCTCTGCCTCCTCGCGCGAGTTGGCAAAGACCAGGCACTTGCGGCCGCGGGTATGTTCAAAGATGTAGCCCATGCCGGGGTCGGCGTTGTCGGGTGCGGTGTCGGTGGGGTTGAGCAGTGCCTGCTCGGTCGCTCGTGGGATGTCGACTTCGCCCTCGGGGGCCGAGGAAGTGCGACGGTCTTTGGGAGCGGCCTTGCCCCGTGCCTGCTCGCGACGTTGGCGGCGTTCCTCCTGTGTGAGTTGTCCGCTGTGGCGCACGTCTTGGACACCGGACGGCAGTGCCGCGGGTGGTGTCGCCTCAATGCGCTCGCACGCGAGCACTTCGGCCTCTTGAGGACCCGCACTCTCGAATCCCCGCTGCTGCGCCTGGGGACCCGAGTTGTAGAAGTGCTCCATGGAGATACGCCACACGCGGCGCGGCTCCTCAAAGCGGGGGATGACGCAGTCGCGTCCCGTCCCCTGCGACAAGAAGGCGCCCGTGCGTTCCGGGTCCCCGATAGTGGCCGAAAGGCCAATGCGCCGGGGCCGCACGCCCGCCATGCGCGAAAGACGCTCGATAAGGCAGAGCGTCTGCCCGCCGCGGTCACCGCGCATGAGCGAGTGGACCTCGTCGATGACCACATAGCGCAGGTCGCAGAACATACGCGGGATTGCCATGTGCTTGTGGATCAGGAGTGCCTCGAGTGATTCGGGCGTAATCTGTAGGATGCCGCTTGGCTTTTTGATGAGCTTTGCCTTGTGCGACTGCGAGACATCGCCGTGCCAGTGCCAGACGGGGATATCGGCCTCTTCGCACAGATCGTTGAGGCGAACGAACTGGTCGTTGATGAGTGCCTTGAGGGGGCCAATATAGAGGGCGCCAACGCTTGCGGGCGGGTTCTCCCAAAACTCGGTCAGGATGGGAAAGAAGGCTGCCTCGGTTTTGCCAGATGCCGTGGATGCCGTCAGGAGCACATTGTCTTGCGTGTTGAAGATGGCATCTGCCGCCGCAACCTGGATGGAGCGCAGACTCTCCCAATCGTGGGAGTAGATGAAGTCTTGGATAAACGGGGCGTAGCGGTCAAAGGCGTTCACGGGGCCTCCTCTCATCAACGGGCTGATCAACGCAACGGGCAACGGTTCGATATCTTGCAACATCGGCGTTTGCTCAGATAAAACCTACCAAAAAAACCTGTCCCTTTTTGGCAGGTTAGATGGTGAATTCGGCAAAGTTGCGGTCGTCGTCCGCGGTGCCGGTGTCGTCTGTTGCGGCTGCCGGCGCCAGCGCGTCGCCGCCGACGCTTTGCAGCAACTCGGCCACGTTGGCGTCGGGGTTTTGGCATAGGATGTCGAGCAGCTCGATAAAGTCACGAATGACTTCACGCGGCGTCAGATGTGTGTCGGCCCCCACGCGGCCAAACTCAATCTTGAGGAAGTCCACCAAGTCGTTCTCGGTAAGCGTGGGCGTCCAGCCAAAGTAGCCGGCATGAATCTGCATGAGCTTTTCGATGAGCACCAGCAACTCCTCGTAGGTGAGTGGCTGCAGGCGGATGATGGGCGCGAGCATGTCCTTAAGGTCCTCGCGTGCAAAGCGGCCCTGAGCGAGTCGACTTCGCAGGGCCTCGTAGGAGAACACGCCACGGCGGCGGTCTTCGATGGAGGTTGGCGTGCCGCCCATGATCATGCCCAGGTACTGCGCCTTGCCCTGGAGCGTGTCGTTGTACATGGTCAGGATCTTCTCGTAGTTGTATTGGGAATCTTATACAGATTCACGAGCTCGTCGATGAGCACCAGCATGCCCTTGTAGCCGCTGCAGACCAAAAAGCGCGCAATGAGCTTAACGTAGTCGTACCAGTCGTCATCGCTGATGATGGTCGAGGAGCCCAGCTCGGCGCGTGCCTCACTCTTGGTGCGGTACTCGCCGCGAATCCATTTGGTCACGCGGCTCATAGCTTCTTCGTCGCCCTCGGATACGGCCGCGCGGTAGCGGCGGAGCATGCGGGCGAAGTCGAAGCCGTGGACCATTTCCTCGAGTGGGGCCAGTTGGGCATTGACGGCAGACTCGTCGGCATCGGCACACGAGGCGACCCAGCGATCCAGGATAAGGTTGAGCGCACCGCCCTCGGGGCGCGTCTTGGTCGATATGTTGCGGATGAGCTCACGGTAGGTGGCAAGGCCCTGTCCCTGGCCGCCCTGCAGACGGCGCTCAGGGGATAGGTCGGCATCGGCCACGACGAATCCCTCGCCCATGGCGTGCGTGCGGATCGTCTGGAGCAAAAAGCTCTTGCCGGCGCCGTAGCGACCGACTAGGAAACGGAAGCTTGCGCCGCCATCGGCGATGAGGCTCAGGTCGGTGAGCAGAGCGCGAATCTCGACCTCTCGCCCCACGGTGATATAGGGAAGGCCGATGCGCGGGACAACGCCGCCCTTGAGCGAGTTGAGAATGACGGCGGCGACGCGCTTGGGCACGCGGGGTGCTGCGGATGCGGTATCACTCATGGTCTAAGTATCCTCTCACGTCTGCTTCGTAGTCCTCGATAATGCGCGGTCCTGCCGCGCCAAATTCAATTACGGTGTCACCCACCAGGTCAAAGAGCGCCTCGTTGATGGTATCGACGAGCATGTCCTCGCTCTGACCCGACCTCTCCACTGCCGATTCCGTTTGTGCCGTGTCCTGCTCGAGCAGCGCGCGGAGATAGGCGTTTGCGGCAGGCGCGAGTTCGTTTGTGGCGTCAGCGGGCGCTGCCGCTGCGAACGCGGGCGTCGGCGCGAGAAGCGGTGCCACGACACCAAACTGTTCGGTGGATATGGTCGGCTCGTCGGCCTCGTCCTGCCGAATGGGTGCCGCGACCGGTTCGACAATCGCGTCGGCTACGGGCTCGGCTTCCGGTTGCCCTGAGTCCGCTGCCTCGGCTTCCACAGGTGCGCCGTCCTCGCGCTCTTCATCGATCAAAAGCGCTTCGCGCGTTTGCGCAGCGGCGTTCCGAATGTGCCCCAGCTGACTCAGATCGATATCGATTTTGACGGGCTGGTGTGCGGCGTCCCACGAAAGCCATGCCACAATCTCGTCATCGATAATCTTGGCCAGATATTTGGGGACCTTTTCTTCCTTAAGGGGATGGGCGGGGTCCAGCGCCAGGCGCAGGCGTTGGTCGCAGGCGCGCATCATTTCACCGAGCTTGCTGCTCTTTTGCCTACTACCGTGGATACGCATGCATTCCCAAAAGCCGTTTTGGCAACGGTAGATATGGATAGGATCCAGGCGGTATTCGCAGTCCTCGTGGCGCTCGGGCGCAAAGAATACGGCCGAGGCAAACATGGTGTAGGGCATGGCCGTCTCCTCCCCAAATAAACTCGCCACGATGCCGGTCTTTCGGTGCGTGTCATAGTAGCGCGCCATGCGGACATACAC
>CABUMU010000025.1 GCA_902492855.1 uncultured Collinsella sp.
GACGCGCGTGCGACCGTCAGCGATGCGCTCGCCGAGCATCTTGGCGTAAACCAGAGGGTCGAGCGGCATAAACGGCTCTCCGAACAGCGAGGAGAACGTGGGCGTGGGCTCGGTGACGCCGACCTCGGTGCCGGGAATCTTGGCCGTAAAGCCCGTCACAAAGTGGTACATGGCGGCGTCGGCCGTCAGGCGCGAGATGGGCGGCAACACGCCAAAGGCGTCGCAAGTCAGGAACAGCACGACACTCGGAGTGGTGCCCATGCCCTTAGTCCACGCGTTAGGAATGTGCTCCACGGGATAGGCCACGCGCGTGTTGTGCGTGATCGAGATGTCATCGTAGTTGGGCTTGCGGTTCTCGTCGAGCACCACGTTTTCGCAGATTGCGCCAAAGCGGACAGCGTTGAAGATCTCGGGCTCGTGGAAGGCGTCTAGGCCCTCGCATTTGGCGTAGCAGCCACCCTCGATGTTGAAGATGCCCATGTCGGACCAACCGTGCTCGTCGTCGCCGATCAGCAGGCGCGTGGGATTGGCCGAAAGCGTGGTCTTGCCGGTGCCGGACAGGCCAAAGAACACGGCGGTCTCGTGCGTGACGGGATCCATGCTGGCCGAGCAATGCATGGGCAGCACGTCGTCCTCGACAGGCAGCAGGTAGTTCATGACACTGAAGATGGACTTTTTGATTTCGCCAGAGTAGCCGGTACCCGCGACCAAAATCACGCGCTCCTGGAAGTTGATGACCACGGCGGCGCTGGAGTTGAGGCCCTTGATGGCGGGGTCGCACTGGTAACCGGGCGCTGCGAGCACGCAGAAGTCGGGCTCGCCGGTGCGCGCGATTTCGCGGGCAAGCGGTCGGGCGAGCATCTGCTTGATAAAGAGTGCCTGGCTGGCACGCTCGCAGGCAACGAGCAGTCGACGCGTGTGGTTGCGGTCGGCGCCTGCCATGCCGCGGGTGACGAACACGTCGCGCTCGTTGAGATAGTCGACGATGCCGGCCTTGATGGCCTCATAGCTCTCGACGGACAGCGGGCGGTTGACCGCGCCCCAGGCAATCTTGTCGTGAACATCGGGGGTGTCAACGATAAAGCGATCGTTGGGTGAACGGCCGGTGCGCTCCCCCGTCTCAATCACCAGCGCGCCGTTGGATGCCATGCGGCCTTCTTCGCGGCGGATGGCGTGCTCGACGAGCTCCGCGGCGGGTAGATCGACCAGCAGGCGGGGCTGATTCTCGGCGGGATCTTCGACCAGCGTAATACCAAAGTTGGACAAAACTTCTGCAGGGGTAACACCAGGCATGGGGCCTCCTTTAAAAACGCGACACGTGGACGCGACGCGCACTTTACTCACGTAAAGCCCGTTGTACCCGATATGCAAAAACGTTTTTGCGGCAAGGGCGGCAAGCCCGCCCAACGGTCAAAAATCGCAGGCAAGCGGCCCAGTCATTGGGGACGTTCTTAAACGACTAGTCATTGGGGACACTCTTGAACAGGCAACATTCAAGGAGTGTCCCCGGATGCCGGCACTTAGGGACGTTCCCAAAGTGCCGGCACATAAGGATCGTCCCTAAGTGCCGACTACAGCGGCAGGCCTTGGCCGAGCATGGCTATGGCGCTCATCAGGACCAGCATGCCGGCAGCGTAGGGCAGCACCGCGCCTAGGAGCTCGGCATCCTTACCGCGCACGTGCACGGCGGCAAGACCAATGGCGAGTGTCTGCGGCGAGATCATCTTACCGGCGGCGACGCCCAGGGCGTTCAACGCGACCATCCAGTAGTCGCTCACACCCAGCGCAGTGGCAGCCTGGCTCTGAATGGGGCCAAACAGCATGCCCGAAGATGTGCCCGAACCGGTCACGAACGCACCGACCGCACCGATCCACGGAGCCAGAATCGGGTACAGGCCGCCGGCGACCGCAATGCAAAACGCACTGATCGACGAAATCATGCCGGCATAGCCCATCACCTTGGCGCAGCCCAGTACCGAAAGCATCGTGATCACCGTCGGCGTCATCTGCTTCACAGTCGCGGCCAGCACCTCGCCCATCATTCGCGGCGAAGCACCCTGAATGGCACCGCCGACAAACGCCGCCAGGAAAATCCAGACGCCCGGCGTGTTAATCCACGAAAACGTAAGCGTACTGGGATTCTCACCGCAATACACCTGCACGTGGCTCGCAAACGGCGCGAGCGCGGCATGTACAGCGGGCACCAGGTTAGACGTGCCCAGCAGCAACACAAAGATCAGGATGAAGCACGACCAGGCCGAAAGCGCCGACTTAACGGTGAGCTTCTCCCCCGCCTCGATATTCATGTGGAAGCGCGCATCCAGGTGGCCGGACTTCTCGGCACGCATGGCAAGCGCGGCGGTCAGCGCAAGCGACACGATGGAGCCTACGACCACGGCCAGCTCGGGACCCACAAACATGGCAACGACCAGAGCCGCGCCGACAAACGACACGCCGGAGAGCAACGCCACGCCGGCAACACCGTGCAGGCGCTCGCCCACACTCGCGGCATTGCCCTGGTCATCGGCAACACGGCCCGCAACCAGCACAATAAATAGCGGCATCACCACAAAGAACGGTGCGAGCTGCACCAGCTGGACGTTCGCCAGGTGCAGGGAATCCAGACCCACCAGGTCGGCAACGGACACCGTGGGGATGCCGATGGAGCCGTAGGGCGTGGGCACGCCGTTGGCCAGCAGGCAGATGAGCACGGCAGGCACGGCCTCAAAGCCCAGGCCCGCGAGCATGCCGGCGGGAATGGCGACAGCGGTACCGAAGCCGGCCATGCCCTCCATAAAGCCACCGAAGCACCAAGCCACGAGCAGCGCCAGCAGACGGCGGTCGCTGCTGATGGAGGTGATCATGCTGCCGATCACCTCCATGGCGCCCGTACGAACGCACAGGTTATACGTGAACACCGCGGCGATGATCACCAGGACGATGGGCCACAGAGCCATCAAAAAACCTTCGAGCGAGGCGGTCGCGATCTGCGCTGCCGGCAGGTGCCACCATGCGAAGGCAAGCAAGCACGAAAGGACAAACGATCCGATAGCGGCCTTCCAAGCTGGCCATTTAAAGCACAGCAGCATCACGACCAGCCAAATAATCGGCACAAGAGCCAGTAAGAATGCGGCGACGTCCATAGGTAGAAGCTCCTTGGTGCCGCGTGGGCGGCATCGGGGGGTGTCACAAAACTTCAACAGGATACCGCACACTTACCGACAAATTACAGCCGCCTGCCGAAAATATTGAACAATCCGTTCAAAAACACGAGCGAACACCGTCGCGTCTATACTAGAGCGCAGCAATAGAAAGGACTCCGCCTTGAGCATCACGCCCCTCGATAGCATCCGCCGCGCCATCGCCCGTCACAACGGCGTCGCCGACCCCACCGTATCGGGCGGGGCACCCAGCCAGGGCGGTCGCATCGAGAACGGCCTGTTCCCGGCCTCGCACACCGCCGAGGAGCTCGCTCGCATCCAGGAGCTGAGCCAGCGCAACGCCGGCGGGCCCGATAGCAGCCAAGCCACACGTCGCCGGCGCGAACGCGATCGGGAGCCCGGCCCCGTTCGCCGCATGGTCAACGCTTGGTGGAACCGTCTGCTCGGCGCCGTCTACGGCGGCGGCTTCTCCATGCAGGAAGCGGAATACGAGGAGCACGCCACCAGTCGCGACTATCTTTGGAACACCCTCGGCACCGCCGTGTGGGGCTTGGCGTTTCCGCTGCTCACCATCGTGTCTACGCAGCTCGTGGGCGCAGAAGAAGCAGGCAAATTCTCCATCGCCTTTGTCACCGGCACGCTCATCATGATCGCGTGCAACTACGGCGTGCGCAATTTCCAGGTCTCGGATATCGACGAGAAGACGTCCTTTGCCTCCTACCAGCTCAACCGCTGGCTTTGCGGAGCGCTCGCCCTAGGCTGCGGCCTCATGTACAGCAGCGCCCGCGGCTATGACGCGCAAATGGCGACGATCGGCCTGGGCGTCTACCTGTATAAGGTCATCGACGGCGTCGCCGACGTGTACGAAGGCCGCCTGCAGCAGGCCGACAAGCTCTACCTGGCTGGCATGAGCCAAACGCTACGCTCCATCGGCGTCATCGCGGTCTTTAGCGTGGCACTGTTCCTCACGCGCAGCATGCCCATCGCGGCCATGGCCATGGGCATTGCCGCGATTGCCTCGCTCGTGCTGGTCACCGCCCCGCTCGCCCTGCTCGAGACCGAAAAATCGCGCCGCGTGAGCCTGCGCGAGGTCGGCCACCTGTTTGTCCAGTGCGCCCCACTCTTTGGCGCGCTATTCCTGTTCAACCTTATCGAGAACATGCCCAAGTTTGTGATGGAAGGAACACTAGCCTACAAATACCAGCTGTACTTTAATGCCCTGTTTTTTCCAGCTCAGGCTATTCTGTTGAGCATTGGATTTGTCTATAAACCGCAGCTCCTGCGCTTGTCGAGCATTTGGGCTAATCCTCGTAAGCGTCATCGCTTTGACCTGATTATTGTTGCCGTTATGGCGCTGATCGTGGTCATCACCGGCGTGTGCGCCTCATTTATGGCAGGTCCCGGTATTCCCCTCATGAGCTTTATGTACGGTCTCAGCTTTGAACGCTACCGTACGCTGGCGCTGCTGATGGTCGTCGCCGGCGGCGTCACCGCGGCCATCGACTTTATCTACGCCATCATCACGGTGCTGCGCCACGCTGGAGACGTCACCAAGATCTACCTGATCTGCTTTGCCGTGAGCGTGGTGCTCCCGGTGATTCTGATCAATTTGCTCGGCCTGATGGGCGCCGTCGTGAGCTACCTAGTCATCATGGCCCTACTCCTAGTGCTGCTGATTATCGAGTACCGCCGCATCCGCCAACGCATAGAGAGGGACCGGAATCCGTACGGAGCCTAATTGCGGCGATGGGAGCAGCTAATTTGCGGTGGAATCATCCCGGCTGGGGTCTCGTTGCGGACACGCAAAACTAAGTGAGTAGACTTTTACCGAATCCCGCACCACACCGACAAAGCACAAGTCCGTGACCTGCGGTTTTATTGAGGCAAATATGTTGGGTGCTCGGCATTTCCAAAAAAGTCTACTCACTTAGCCAGCGGGCAGCCAATGATTATTTAATCCCCGTCCCTGAAAAATCAATTTGCGGGCAAAAGGGCAAAAGTAGTCAAAAAAAGCCCCGTCCAAAATTAGCTACCCCTTGCACCGATTATTCGCCCGGGTTGATGTTCGCGTAGAACTCCGCCCCATCATCGAGCCGCAGGATGCCCACGCGACCGAACTCGGAGCCGGTGGCGGCGGCGCAGTCGATGTCGATGCGATCGGACACACCGGCAGTGTCCTCGCCGCCCAAGCGCACGATCTGCCCGCGGCCCGACTCCTCATCGAGCCCCGCCAGACCACCGACCTCGCAATAGCGCCCAAGCGATACCGTGGGCGTATGACCGCTCACCACGACCGGGCCCTTGCCCTCGGCAGAAAGCAGCCCGGTCGGCACATCCCAATAGCCGTGACGAATCCATAGTAGGTCATCGGACGACTGCACCGCGAGCATCTGCTGCAGCAGCTCGCGATCGGCATCCACCGCTCCGACGCCATCGGCACAATCGACGCCATGCTCAAGCAAAAACGCGCGCGCCGCCTTCATCTCGATTCCAGCATGAACCAGCAGATACGGGCGCTCCTCGGTCTCGACCACCGCGTAGAGCGGCAGCGCGGCCATCCATCGCACGAGCTCCTCGTATGCCTCAAATTCCATGTCGTTGAGTTGCTCGCGCGTCGTCCAGCCACCGTTGATATCCCAGGTCTCGGCATCGAGCGGATCCTGGCCAATGATGGCATCGAGCATGATCTGCTCGTGATTACCCTTGAGCACGCGGGCGTTGGGCAGCGAGCGCACGAGCTTAATAACGCCGACCGGATCGGGCCCGCGATCGATCATGTCGCCCAGCACGTACAGTGTGTCGTCGGACGTCAACGAGATCTTAGACAGGGCCTCGTCAAGCGCACGCACGTGCCCGTGAGCATCAGATGTCACATAGATCGCCATGGTACGCCTCTCCTTGCATTGCGGCCGAAGCCCGGTGCCGCAACTAAAACTTCAAGTTGAACTTAAACGTTACCCATTGTACTCCGTTGCAATAAAGCTGGAAAGGGTTTCCGAGCAGAGGCAAAGACGGCAGCCATCTATGACGATATCGCGCACGCCCGCAATCCAACCCCATAAACCCACCATCTTTGGGTACAAATAACCGCAGACAACTGACCGTGCCACGCCAACCATCCAGGAGCGGACACTCCCTATGAACCAGATTCTTCTCTTTATCGGCCTCGTCATTATTCTGTGCCTGACCATCAAACCCGTCGGCAAAAAGCTCCCCTTCCCCACCCTGCTCATCTTTATCGCGCTCGGCATGCTGTTGGGTGTCAACGGCCCGGCGCATATCGACTTTAGCGACTATGCGCTTACCGAAACCGTCTGCAGCACGGCGCTGTTCATCATGTTCTACGGCGGCTTTAACACCAACATAGACCGCGCCAAGCCCGTCGCTGCGCCGGCGGTGCTGCTGAGCACGCTCGGCGTCGTCATCACTGCCGGTATCACCGGCGTGTTCGCCCACTTTGCGCTGGGCTTCGACTGGATCGGCGGTCTGCTGCTGGGCTCGGTCGTGGCATCCACCGACGCGGCCAGCGTCTTTAGCGTTCTGCGCGAGCACAGCCTTTCGCTGAAAGGCGGCACCGACTCGCTGCTCGAGGTCGAATCGGGCTCCAACGACCCCGTCGCCTACATGCTCACCGCCGTGCTCGCCACACTCGCGGCCGGCGGCGACATCAACATTCCCGCACTGCTGGCCAAGCAGATTATCCTGGGCGCGGGCCTGGGCCTTGCCATCGGCTGGGCGGCGGGCCGCCTGATTGAACGCGCGCACGCAACGGCCAAGGACGCGCAGACCATCTTTTTGTTCGCCGTGGCCATCGTCGCCTACGCGCTGCCGAGCTACCTGGGCGGCAACGGCTTTTTGGCCGTGTACCTGGCAGGCATTGTACTGGGCGCCAGCGACATCACCGGCAAGGTCGAGATGGCGCACTTCTTTGACACCCTCACCGAGATGGCCGAGATGACCATCTTCTTCTTGCTCGGCCTGCTCGTGACGCCCGCCCGCCTGCCGCAAATGCTGCTGCCGGGCCTGGCGCTCATGGCGTTTATGCTCTTCGTGAGCCGTCCCATCGCCGTCGGCGTGCTCCTGGCGCCCTTTAAGACGAACCCCCGCCAGGTCGCGCTCGTAAGCTGGGCGGGCCTGCGCGGAGCAGCCTCGGTCGTCTTTAGTCTCCTTGCCGTGGTGGCCGGCGTTCCCGGCGGACACGACCTATTTGACCTGGTGTTTGTGATTGCCGTGTCAAGCATCGTGGTGCAGGGCTCGCTGTTGCCGGCGGTGGCGAAGAAGCTCGATATGATCGATGCGACTGGCGACGTGCGCCGCACCTTTAACGACTACCGCGACGAAGACGGCATGTCATTTGTAAAGCTCAAGGTGGGCGCTGGACATCCGTTTGCCGGACGCTCGCTCGCCGATATTGGCAGCGCAACGAACATGCTGGTGGTCTTGGTGCTGCGCGACGGTGCGCACCCGGTGCTGCCCAACGGCGATACCGTGATCCAGGAAGGCGATCTGCTGGTGATGGCCGCCCCAACGTTCGAAGAGCGTGCCGAGGTTACGCTGCGCGAGGTCACCGTGACGCCCCACGGTCGCCTGGCCGGCCAGCGCCTGCGCGATGTGCCGCAAGGCAAGCATCCGTTTATTGTGGTGATGCTCAAGCGCGAAGGCCAAACGATCATCCCCGACGGCAACACCCTCATATACGCCGGCGACGAAGCCGTCATCGCCACACTGGCATCGTAGCCATCCCCACCCATAAGTTGCGGTGAAATAGGGGCTGAATAGGCCTCTGAACAGCCATTTCAGTCCCTATTTCACCGCAAGTTATTAAGGGGATAGATTAAAAACATTTGAATTGACACCGAAATGAAAAAAGCAGAGGAAAACGTCCCCGGCACTTGGAAGCCCTCTCTTTTGAGATGACCGACTTCTTTATATCACGAACACTAGTTAGATGACATTCATTGAGGGCTTTATCAGGCGCGCCATCCCATCCACATGGCGCAATTTGAAAGCCGTCCGATCTCCTGCTATAAAGAACTCGGTACCCTCGAATAGAGGGACCTCCAAGAGCCGGGGGATGTCCCCCGGCATTTTTTATGCGAGTCAAGACTAAACAGTTCTCTAGAAACCACCGGCGCCCTTGCGTCAGCAATTTACGAGCCGCTCTACCCACCTCTGAACGGCTAAGGACTTTTCGCAGGTAGTTTGACGAACATATGTTTGCTTATTATAATATTACTTGAAAGCACCCCTTATCTCATGGTATAAAGAATATGGTTCCCTCCAAAACAGGGGCCTCCAAGAGCCGGGGTCTTACCCCCGGCATTTTTTTGCAAAAATGGAGGCCCATCATGAGCGAACTCTCCGTCTTTGTTGACGAATCTGGCGACCTCGGAGGCGTCTCCAACTACTACCTCGTCACCCTCGTTTTTCACGATCAAAACGATGCAATCGTTGAACGCATTGACCGCTACGAGCGCGCCCTGTCGCAGTCCTCGCTTCCCAATACGCCTTTTCATGCAGGACCCCTACTGAATGGAAACGGCGACTACAAAGATCTTCCCAAGGAGCAGCGAAGGCACATGTTGAGCGCATTTCGCGCGTTCATTCAGCATCTCCCCATACGCTATCTCTGTCTGCAATACCGAATGAGCGAATTCGCCGGCAATCAAAACGGTCTCGCGGAGAGAATGAGGCGAGACCTCACAGTTGAACTTTTCGACCATCTGGAATTCTTCCAGCGATACGACACCGTTAAGATTTACTACGACAACGGCCAACCGATTGTAACGGAGGTCATTCATTCTGCGCTTGAGTACGTTCTAGCAAGGGATGTCATCGTATACCGAGAAGCCACACCACGAGCCTACCGGCTATTCCAAGTTGCCGACTACATCTGTACGATCGAGCTAACGGCTATCAAGTTTGACAACAAGGAAGATACAAAGACTGATCGGCTATTTTTTGGAACCCGAAGGACATTCAAAAAGGGATTTCTCTTATATCTCAGGAAGAAAAGGATGAACTGACCCGGGGTCACCAGTCGTCAGACGCTTCGCAGTCGTCATCGACGGCAAAGTCGCGGAGGTCGAGGCCTTCGCGTTCGGCTCGGGCTAGGAGCTCTTGGGACGACTCGTCCTCGATATCCACTACGTCGAGCATGGCGGCCGGAAAGCCCACGCCGGCCGCACTCCCCGCACGGTCGAGCAGGCTCTCGCGCAGCTGGTCTACATCAACTTCGATCTTCATGGTGAAACCTCCCGCCAAACCAGGCCCTTACTCGTCAGCGCCGAGCGCATCCACGGCAGCGACAAAAGCCTCAACCTGCTTGTTGTCCATCTGCGTGGCCAAACGGCCCACGGGTTCATCGTAGGCGAACTGCACCTTATCGATAAAGCAGTCCCAAGCACGCTCGTCCACACGCACAGCAGCCTCGCAATACTGGCTGAGCTTTTTGAGCCCGTACCAAAACGCGTTCACATGGCACGCGGGATCCTCATCAAGCACGCCATCGTATCGGCGGCCGTTAAACTCGCGTATGCGCGCCACGGCAACCTCAAGCGAGTCGCCGCCCTCGGCCGACACCTCTTCCACCAGCTCGGGAATCGCAACCTCGCGCCGGACATTATGCCTGGTAGTACCATCGTACTCGCCCACCAGCACATCTTCGTCAAGCCGAGAATCGTAGTCGAAATAGCTCAAGCCACTGCAAATCCCATGCGGCGAGTCCGTGCCAAACGCACAGAACAATCCGCCGTCGGCAACGACACGACGGAAGGTTACAAACGACTTCTTAACCTGAGCGAGCAGCTCGGCAAGCAGACCGGCATCGCACGCCGTCTCGCACGCAACGCAAGCAGGCTCCGGCAGCGATACCGGCTCAACCGTACTCCCCGCAACGCGGGCGGCGCGCTCGGCCCGATACGCCTGCGCCGCCAAGCGAGCTCGCTGCGCAGCGCCGCGCACGTTGGTAAGTTCACGCTCCAACGCCACGTCACCAGCAACATCGCCAGCCAAATCGCCCGTAAACCAGTCGGCGCCCTGCGACCCCGTCGCACTCAGCTCGGACTCAAACGTCGCTGTGATCATACCCGCAAGGTCCGTCGCGTCGGCGGCACAGCGCATCTGCTCCAGCTGCGTACACAGCAGATCGGCATCCAGAGGCACGGCCTCGGCAACGCGCACGTCACTCAGGCGCGCCACGTCCTGCAGCACCATAGCCCCCGCGGCATCGTACGCCACACGAACCCTGTCCACAGTATTGGCCCGCAGCTTTACCTCGATAAACGAAAGCGTCTGCTCCAGGCGCGTCAGCAGCTCGGCCTTGTCCTCCATGCGCAAAAAGGCAGCATAGCGACGCTCCATCCGCAGCGGGCCAACAATGCCCGCCTGCTTGCGAGCGCATGCAAGCGCAGCGCCCTCAACGCGGCGAACATACCCGTCAACAGCCCGCGCAGTGTGCTCGGCAGCCTCGACGCCCCTAAGCACGCCCAGCAGCTCACGGGAGCGCGCCTTGCGCACCAGTTCCCCGCGATCGTACTGCTCAAGCGCCGTCTGACGCTTGGCTACCGATTCAAAGCCAAACAGCTCGTCGAGCAACTCGCCAACAGAACGCTCGTCCGCCATGGCAAGGCCTCCCTACTCGAACACGCCAACACGCCCGTGGGCCTACGCGCACGCAAGCCCGCTCGCTCACGCTCCTACAGATCCAGCGCCTTCTTCGCGGCGTCGACCGGGTCGCCATCCATGTAGAACACCGGGCTCAACCCCGAAATAATCTCGGACGGCACGCTCTGCAAACCCGCAATAGCACTCAGCGGCAAAATCACGCGCTTGGCACCGGCGTTTTTGGCCACGCGCATAATGTCCTCGAGCCCACGGATCTCATCCATAGAACCCGACATGCGCAAGATTCCCGGAATCGCCAGCGCAGGCATCACCGGGCGATTGCACGCCGCGGAGCACAGGCCCACAAACTCGGCGAGCGAAACTTCCTCGGACAGGCCCTTGCTCTGCAAGTCATTGTAGAACAGTAGGTAGTCCTTGGAGCCAATGTGCATGCCCGGCGCCACGCGGTTCGCCAGGTTCACAAAGTTGTCGAACGCGGCCTCCAGCGTATCGCGCACCGGCTTGTTAAAGGCCACGCCCTCGTGCTTAAACTTGCACTCGCCGGCAACGGCCTTGTTCTCCAACTTGTACACGGCGACCTCGCCGCCCTGCGACCTGCCCACGCCAAACACGTGGCCGGACAGCAGCGGTCCGTCGGGAATCAGCGTGTCCTCGCTCTGCTCGGGCACGCGCACCACGTGCACGTCCTGCGGGTTGTCGGCATCCATATAGCCCAGGTTAACGTCGATAAACTCGACGCCCGCCATAATCTTGAGCTGCTCCTTTACGCGGCGACGGCCCTCGATGGCGTAGTCCAGCAGCCAGCGCACGTCATCCTTATCCATGGCCTCGTCGGGGAACAGCAGCTTGGCAAGGCCGCTAAAGGTCTTGCGCACAGCGATTTCGTCACGCTTGTTAAAGTCGCTGTTAAAGCGGAAGTAACGGTCGATATGGTGCGTAAAGTCCTTGCGGCGCATCTCCTTGCAAAACTCCGACAGGCAGTCGGTAATCAGGCCATAATGCCCGGTCAGCAGGCTCGAGCGCATCTTGGGAATCTCCCAGCCCGGCAGGTAATAGTGGATACGGTCGAAGAAGGCCGAATCGTTGTTAAACTCTGGCGGGAACGGATCAAACAGGTGCGTGGTCTTAAGGACGTTTTGCACGGTGTCGTTGATGTTGCCCTCAAAGACCATGGAGGCATCGGCGTTAATCTGATCGCGGCCGCGCGCATAGCTGCCGCTCGCCAAGTAGTCCTTCATGATCTGCACGGCATTGGTGTCCTTAAAGCGCATGCCGGCGACCTCATCGAACGTCACGCAGTCCCAGTGGCCCACCAAGCCCACGCGGTCGGCGCGCATGGAGTTCATACGGCCGAACAGGTTGGCCGTGGTGGTCTGGCCGCCCGAAAGCAAGATAGCGTAGGGCGAGACCTCTTTGTAGATGTGACTCTTGCCGGTGCCGCGGGGACCCAGCTCGCACAGATTGTAGTTGCGCTCGATGAGCGGCACCATACGCTCGATAAAGTGCAGGCGCTCTTTCTCGGAAAGCTCGCTGGGTTCATAGCCAGCGGAGCGCAGCAGCATGTTGAGCCACTCGTCGCGCGAGAAATACTGGCGCTCGTCAATCATGGCATCCAGGTCCAGATTGGGCATCTGGATGGGCGTAAGCGACGTCACGCTAAACGGAGAATCCTCGGGGCCGCGCTTTTTGCGCTTGGCCTTGGAGCGGCGCGGCGCATCGTCGCCAAAGACCTCCATGCCAAACTCGTCTTCCTCGTCCACGGGATGACGATACTCGATGCTCATAATGCACCAAATGCCGCCCTGCAAAATCTTGGAATAGTCATGCACGTACTCGGCCGGCATCACAAACGGCTCGATGGTCAGGTTGGCAAACGACGCCACGTAGATATCTTTGTACTCATCGAGCTTGGCCGTCACCTTGTCGATGATGGTAAAGCGGCCCAGCTCGCGAATTTTGGACTTAATGCGCTCGGACTCGTCGGGTCGCACGTAGTTATCGGTGAGGATCCTGCGAATGCGGTCCAGGCCCTCTGCCACGGCATCCTCGTCGTCAGTTGAGCAGTACATGCCCAGCAGGTACTCCAGCACAAAGGTGGGCACGTTGGCGCCGCGCTTCATAAGGGCCGTCAGGTCCTTGCGCACGATCTTGCCAGCAAAGTGCTCGAGCAGCTTGCCGTCCAGCCCATCCATGTCGTAGCCGTCGTCCTCGGGGGCCTCGTCCACGGCCTGGTCATAGCCATCGGTCGAGGATTCGTCCTCGGCGGGCACAGCAGCCTCAACGGGCGCGGCAGTCTCAGCCTCCGCAGCAGGCACGGCCACCCCTGCAGGCACCGCAGCCTGCTCGGGCACATCCACATCAATCGAGGGAACTTCCCACAAATCGTCGTCATGGCTATCAAACATAGGGCACACTCCTAAAAACCAAAGTCAGCAACAGGGGCAAACGAAACAGCGATGGTATACGTCTCGCGCCAAACGATCTTGCCCGTCTCGCGCTCGCGGCAGACCAGATAGTACGGACCCTTGGCCGAGAATCCATCCGCTGCATGCAACGCAAACTTGGCATGCACCACGCGCTCCTGCGAGTTAACAGAAGTCTTGTTAGCATGCGCCTTGACCGTATCGCTCACCTCGTTGCCACTTGCATCGGTAAACACCAGCTCGTACTCGCACGGCAAAACCTTGCCTTGGGCGGGTTCTTCCTGGATCAAGTTGACCGAGAAGAGCGAGTTGGTCACTCGGCGTCCCTCACTTAGTACACGCAGCGTCGCCGCGCGCGTGTCGACAAAGTCCTTGGAACCCGAACGCGCACGCCAAAAACCGATAACGGGCACGCAAAGCTCCTGCAGGCTCATGCCACCGTGGACGTAGTTGTTAGTGCCGCCGGGACGCTTGAAGTGCACATTCTCGCGCGGGGCAAACCCCTCAAAACCGGCGCCCAAACGTCCCATGTCAACATTAACAAACACCCCGCGTACCTCGTCCGAAAGCTCGCCCACGGCCTCGTTGGGCACCACCAGATGACGCTTGCCGTACATGACGGGAGCGTCAAGGACGGGAAGGTCCGGTTTGCCGAGCATCTGGCACTCGCTGAGCTCCCGACGCGTGTAGATAAAGCCGTGGTCCGCCGTTATAACAACACGCGCGCCCGGGGCGTCGGTGCACACGCGACGCGCCAACGCAGCAAGTTCCTCCACGGTGTCCGCACAGGCACCGAAGACGTCATCCTGCGTAGCGGCCTTCTCGCCCGTGGCATCGATCTTGTTGTGGTAGAGGTAGACAAGTCTTGAGTCCTTGAGCAGCGCCTTACGCTCGGTTCCCGCCATGTTGAGGTATGCGCTCGAGCGTAAAGCGCGGGCCGTAGGCTCAACATGGGTAAGCACGGCCTCGCGTTGCGGAGTCGTTGCGGTGGGCTTGCCGTCAGCCAGCACAAACGAACCATCCGCTGCAAGCCCAAGCGCCTGATGCGGCAACAGCGCGGGCATGCCCACCTCTGTAATTGAGGGGAAGACCGCCTGCATGCTAGAAATCTTGACGTTGCCGCCGCGCTCGCGCTCGAGCAGCGCCGCGACGTCGCAGGCCACCTCATAGCGCAGCGCATCGCTCACGATAACGACCGTCGTTTTAGCAGAGCCCACAAAGGTGGGCAGCACATGCCAGTAGAACTCATCCTGCCGTTCGGGACCCTCGATGTAGCCGCAATCGGCCCACTCCCCTTGCGCAGCAGCCGCCCAGCAGGCATTGGCATCCGCCAAGAACCAGTTGCTGTAGAGATTCTCCGCCCAGTCCGCCACGGCGCGGGCAGGTTCCTCGAGCGCATCGCACTCGACGGAGCGTGCCCGCAGATACGCGGTGCACATATGGCGATAGGCAGCGTCCATGGCATACCAATCGGACGAATAGGCATCCCACACCTGCTGGGACTGCGCCAGATGGAACCCGCCCGCGTGCGTCTGCCTAAACGCGCACATATCGGCCACAGCGACAAGCAGGTCAAAGTAGCTCTCGACACGGCGGTACCAGCTTAGGTCGCAACGGCGCGCAGCAGAGGCACGCGCATCCTCAACACGGTCTGCACCTTGCGCAAACGAGCAGAACAGCTGCGAGAGCACAGCCTCATTGACGCACGGAAACACATCAAGCGAGATCAGCACATCGATCGGCAAGGTCTCGAACCGTGCAAAGAGTCCGCGGGCGTCCTCAACCAAACGGCAAATCTCAAATAGGTCCTCGCTCGATGCCTGGGTATCGGCGGTCTGGTCCCACGTACGCACCGCCTCAAGGCAATAGGGCCCGTAGGCGGGAGCCACATGGCTCTCAAGCCCCTTGAGCGCTCCCTCGGGAAGCGCGGTGGATGCCGCCGTAAGAAGCACATGGGATGCAAGCATAAGCAATGAGTCGCGCTCGTAAAGCGGCCCATCAAACCCATAGCAACGCACGATGAAGGCAGAGAGCACATCGCGCACGCAGTACTTGTCCATCAGCTCGGCCAGCGCCTCGGGACCCTCGCGCAGCAGCATGGTCATACAGCCACGCAGCACAAACGCGGGGCGCGCGTCACCAAGCTCTTTACCGCCAAAAATCACCGTAAGGATGCCGAGTTCGATATCGGATGCGCCCGAGGCATGCGGAACACACGCGGCAAACTTAGCGCAGCGGGTCTTGGCATCAAAGAACGTCTTGTGCTCGCGCAGGCTCTCGCGCACGGCGTCGATATTCTCGATGCCCAGATGATCGGCCAAAAGCGAAAGATAGTCAGCCTGGAACTGATCGGCATACAGCTCAACATCGGCAAGCCAATCACCCTCAAGCCTGCCGCGCGGGCAACGGCGATACAGCAAGATATCGCTCGCAAGGTCATCGCGGTTGATGAGCTTCTTGACGGCAAACATACGGCCCTCGCAGGCCTCAACAAAGCGCACCGGGCGCTCAAAGTCACCGTGAGCAGGCATTACGCCGGCATCGGCCCCCAAGCCGTCGAAACCCTCGGCAGCCAATCGCTCAAACTCAGGAGCAAACTCGCCGTCCGCATCGTGCCAAACCACAACACGGCGCGGCGCGCATGAGGACAACGGCTGCAAAAATCGCAGCTTGAGCTGTTCTTCTACATCGATCTTGGGCATGAATATCCTTACCGTATCTGCAGTTACTTAATCTTCGCCAGCACATCCTGAAACTTGGCGTAGTTGACCTTGACGCCGTCATCCAGGTCGATCTTAATCATCTGGTCTGCCAAGTGGTGCAGCTTCTCCTCATAGCCAATGGTCTCTTTGAGCTGGTCGTTGAGCTTTTTGACACGCTTATCCAAACGCACGCGCTCGCCGCGCTCGGCACTGGCAAGGGCGTCGTTGGCATAGCCGATCTGGGAACGATAGCGTTCCTGCTGCTCATGCACATAGTCGGTGCGGATGCGAGCCAACAGGTCGGGCTGGTAGCGATGCATGTAAACAAGGCACTTGAAACCGTTCTTTTTGCCACTGTCGAACAGCCAGTAGATGGGGCGCTTCTTATAGGTCTGGCAGTGGTCCTTAAAGAAGTCCTTCAAAAAGTAGGTGCGGATTACCTCGCGCGAAGTGCCCTTGCCGCCGAGCGCCTCGGCAATAAAGGCCAGGTTCTGCTCAAGCGTCTCCTCGCCATACACGGTGCGCACAAAGTCGATAAAGTAGCGCACGATGTCGTCGTCAAAGTACTCGTCATCGGTAATGGGCAGCACGTTATCGCTATCGGGCATAAAGGTCACATGATCAGAGTTGGGCATCTTGGCCAGATAGTCATCGACTGTGGCGCCCTGATCGGCCAGGACCAGCCCGTCCACATCCAGCGAATAGCGGCCAAACATGCAGCCCACGGCATAGCTTATGAGCGAGGTGATCTCGTCTCGCTTGGTGCGCACGTATTTGTTGCCCTTATAGCTCTCGGGAATCTCGTCGGCGGTATCAAAGATGCGCGCCACCGAAACGTACTTATCCTCGACCTCGATGGGCACCTCACCCTCCATGTTGTAGATCTTGGCAAAGATTCGGTTGAGCTCTTCCTCGTTACTGCGAAGCTGCTCAAAGCGAGCATTAACCTCGGCCTTGCGAGCCTCGTATTTTTCTTGAAGTAAAGTGGCCATATTTGACCGCCCTCTCATTTAAAACGCCGACTGATTTCATTTAAAAGGTCACATTCGAGAGACAGCGAGTCTCTTTGCGATAAAAAACGTTGGAAGCTCATTCGACACACCGTTCTGTGCAATCAAAGATGAAACATCTCTTACTCACGGATTTGCGTCACCAGTAAGTTCCCATTTTCGATTAGAACGTGAATAAGCAATAAGCCCTTGGGCCTTCAGCTCGCCAAGTAATTTATCTAAATTACGCTTAGATAGCTCACAGTCCTTCCCGAGATCATCTTTATTTGAGTAGGACCCACTCGATATTTGAGACAAAACCAATTGACGTTTGTTTTCCCACTCCCGTTCTGAAGCCTCTTTCTTGCGGGCAATTTCTTCCGTCTCATATATGGCCTCGGACTTAACCACAGCAATCCAATCAATGAGAGTACTGCATTTAAGAAATAAACGAGAACTCACCTCAAATGAATCCGCCCCAATGAGATCTTTTCCTGGTATACCGTTTTCAAAAGCAATGAAATCTACACCGTTCTTTTCGACCAATTGAAAGCGACAATGTGCTAACGAATTTCTAATAATCCGAAATAAATCAAGCACAAAATTGCTGTTGATGAGCGCCACGACGCGATTTGAGGTACAAGTTGAAGTAAAATTGCCAGGCATACCAGCTTCAACGAACCTATTTTTCATCTCTTCTTTTCGTGTGGCCGTAAATAGCGTCGACCCATCGCAGAGATTGGCCACTTCCAATAATCTTCGGTGAAGATACCCGAATTTAGGAGGAACACTATCGGCCCATCCATAATCGAGAAGCGATAGCCCTCTGCTACTCACGCCTTTACAAGGAGATTCAACCAGAAAAAACTGAACAATAGAACCCATGACGTCGTTATGGTCATTAACCTTAACAGCCTTTATCCAGCCTGGCTTAGGTTCGACATATTCAATTTTAGTCTTATCGACAGGCTTGCGCCTCTTCTTCTCAGCCATGACGATCACCTAGACAAGAGGATTACGTTTAAAATCCCAGGAGGTTTCAAACGAATCGTAGTCCGCCTTTGAAATTGAGCGAGAGTCTTCAACGAGTGAGCAGACAGTCGGTTCGGCATCCTCATCTTGGATAATCGGCAACTGACCGATTTGGCCTACCTCAAAGTTTAGAGTCGGCGACATAAACGCCAAATCAATTTCGGCAATGGAACAGTTGCAGAAAGCCTGGATGTATCGAAGCTCGTTCGGCTCCGCAAAAAGACATGCTCCAGCTACCTCAAATAGCATCCCTCGAGGCGCAAACCTAAAGGAAGCAAGGCTGGAAGAAATTTTAGACCAGGAAACCGCAGGCTTGAAGTAGTCGCCTTGGTTCTTGATTACAAAGTCAGGTGTAGAGAGATAAGTATACTTGGCCAGAATCGCTTCCTTCATCTCCCGACCGTCATCAAACCAATTAACCACCTCGTCGTAGTCACCCCACCACTTTCGATAGGAGCCGCCCCGAATAATCGGGAACCAGCGGGAACCACTCTGCTTTGCCTCGGACCTGCCGCCGCAATCTCGCGATGTGTTGGAAGGCGCCACTTCCCACCATTTCCTCAAAAAGCGGCCATTATCACTCGTCGCCAAGCCCTGTCGCGGAGTAGCAATAGCATCGAGCCTTTTTCCTTTTGAGAACGATTCAACAAGGGCATCACTGGCCCAGTAGGCTATGGGGGTGCCGGGGATTTGCTTGAAGGTGTCGGCGTCGCGGCGATAGAACCAGCCGCAGTCGGGGTTTCGGATCGCCTCGAGGGCCTTCGGGGCCTGGACAGCAGCACCAACGAAGTCCGAAAGGCGCACATAGCCGCCCTTGTAGCCCTTGACGAACGAATTGTGGAACGTGTAGGTACAGATGGGCACGGTCGCGCCAGCGAAGCCCGAGTACTCAAGCTGGATGAGAGAGGTCAGCGTTCTGTTGTCGATAATCTCGTTGCGGAGCTTCTCATAGCTTCCGATGAACATCCAGACGAAAGGCGACATGACTCCGCACTCGCCGTGGTCCTTGGCGAGACTGAACATGCGAACGACAAAGCTGGAGAAGAGGTCACTCTTCACGTCGGGGTAGTTCTTCTTGACCCACTTGCTCATGAAGGGGTTAAAGCTGCTGCTGCCCATATACGGAGGATTCGCCACGACGCAGATAAAACGACGGGACAGTTTCTCGCAAATGGCGACGGCGCTTTCGAGCTTAGTTTTGGTCGCAGAAGCAAAAAGGTCCTCGGAACAACTCGCGGCGGCAGCCTTGAGCTCGTCGATCTCGTCCTCTGGGGGATTGAGCAGCGAACCGATCTCGCCCAAATGACTCAGCTCCTCGGCGAGCTTCTTGTTACCCGGCAGCTCGTCCTCCCCTAGCGGGATGCTCGAGAGCACGGTAACGTCGGCACGAACGCCACGCCTAAAGAAGCGACGGTCGTGCTCGCGGGCGCACATGGCAAGCGCCAGCTCCGCGATCTGTGCCGCGCGGGAATCGATTTCCATACCTGCAAGGTTTTTAGTAAGAATGAGCTCGGGAATCTCGCGCTCACGATAGCCGCGCTCCTCGTACATATGGAAGAGCAGCTCAAACGCATAGACCAAGATATGGCCCGAGCCGCATGCGGGGTCGCAGAGGGTTATCTCCTCGGGACTCGAAATGCGGATGAAGTCCTCGTGCTCAGCATCGGGCTCGATGTAATACTCCATGCGCTCGCGTAGCGAACTCCCCGGATTGTTGAGCATCCACAGACGGCCGAGCGAGTTCTCGACCATATAGCGCACGATCCACTCGGGGGTGAAGAGCTGCGTAGCGGGCGCGATGTCCGCCGCCGCTGCCTTGCGCTTGGACTTGAAGAACTCGTCTTTAACGTCGGCATTGTAGTACTGATACATCCAGCCCAGAACGGTCACGCCCTCGCGCCAGTCCTCGTCAGTGAGGACGGCATTGAGTTTGCCCACCACACTGTCAGCCATCATGAGGCCCTGGGGCAACAGCAGCTCCATGGCTCCGCCCACGCGCTCAAAGACGCCCGGCAGGCAATCGGCAAGCTCATCGCACTGAGCAACAAACAGGTAGCGCCACAACGGTTCATCCAAGCCCGCCATCTTGAGCTCGGCTATGCGATCGGTATCGGCCGTCGTTATTTCCACGTCCAGTGCGTTCTCCACGGCCTCGCTGCCATGGCTGCCGTCCGCACGACTTAGCATGCGCATACGGCTGGGAAGCCATCCGCATGCATCCATGAAGCGAATGGCCACGATGCGGTTGAACCAGGTGTAGGCCGCACGGTCGCGCAGCGCCTCGTGACCCACCTCTGTCTGCATGCGCAGCAGTTCGTCGCGTTGCTCAATCTCAGCCGGACTTAGGGGCAGGCCGTTGACGGTCTCGGACCCAACGGGCGCGGGTGCAGGTTCGGTGATGCCGTAGCGCACCATCTGCGCCTCCACGCCTTTGATGAGCTCCGTGCGGGCCCAAGTGCAGAAGCTCTTAAGAGCAGAATCGTTCATGGTTGATGA
>CABUMU010000026.1 GCA_902492855.1 uncultured Collinsella sp.
GTTAACCCTTACCGAGCCCTGGGCATTTTTGGCTGTGTTCGAACAAGCAACCCAACATATATATCTGAATTTGGATGGGAGGGGCTTGTTGCTGTTGGGGGCATCGAAGTGCGAGTGACACTTTGGGATGCGTGGCGCCTTGGGGTGGGGCGGTGCTTTGAGATGAGCTTCTTACTTAGCTGAAGAGGGGTTTTATGGCTGATAGGTAGTCTTTGGCTACGTTCTCTTTTGGGGCTTGGAAGTTGTGCCAGGCCCACCATTGGACGGTTGCTACGAAGCTTGAGGCTATGTGGTGTAGTAAGAAGCTGCGGTCCATGGTGCCGGCGGGGCCTGTGGGGTCGGCGGGCACGGTTTCGGCTGCTCGTGACATGATGGTCTTGCGGAGACAGTCGGCGAAGACGCGGGAGCCGGCGCCGGCTACGAGGGCTCGAACGCCTTGGCGGCGCTCCCAGAGGTTGTTGAGGATATGCTCGACCTGCACGAGTGGGTCGTCGAGCGGTGTGCCATCGTCGTCGAGGGCGTGGGTGCAGATGTCGCTCACGAGCTCGGACAGTAGGTCGTCTTTGCTCTTAAAGAGGCCGTAGAATGTCGCGCGGCCTACGTGGGCGCGCACGATGATGTCGCCGACGGTAATTTTGACGTAGTCCTCTTCGCGTAGCAGCTCGGAGAACGCTGCAACGATGGCAGTGCGGCTTTTTTCTTTGCGGGCATCCATGGCTATGCATCCACGTGAACGAGTAGACAACGGAGCGTGCCGGAGCAACCCTCGTAGGGGCGCTTGCCGGCGCCGTAGCCGACGGCTTCGATGCGGTAGCGTGCCGGCAGGTGCTCGGACGTGCGCAGCGCGGTGACGATGGCGGCGCCCGTGGGCGTCACGAGCTCGCCAGCGACCGGTGCAGGCGTGAGGGCGATATTGCCCGCCTGGCACAGGTTGACGACAGCGGGGACGGGAATGGGCATGAGGCCGTGGGCGCAGCGAATGGTGCCGTGGCCCTCGGAAAGCGACTCGACCACGATGTCCTCAATACCCAGGTCGTCGAGGCAGATGGCGACAGAGCAGACGTCGACGATGGAGTCGACGGCGCCCACCTCGTGGAACAGGACGGTGTCGGGCGTTTTGCCGTGAGCCTTGGCCTCGGCAGTAGCGAGTACGGAAAAAATGGCAAGGGCGCGACGCTTGGCGCCATCGCTTAGCTGTGAGCCGTCGATGATGGCGGTGACGTCCGCCAAAGAACGGTGGTGATGGTGATGGGCGTGATGGTGGTCCTCGTGGCCATGGCCATGGGCCTCATGGTCGTGTTCGTGGCAGTGACTGTGCTCGTCATGGTCATGATGACGGTGCTCATGCTCGTGCATATGCTCGGCAGCTGCTTCGTTGCCGTAGAGCCAGGCCATATCGTGATCGTGGTTCTCGAGCTCCTCTGCCAGCTGAACGTCAAAGTCGCAGGCGTCGATGCCGTGCTTGTTTACACGCGTGACAGCGATCGTAAACCTGTCGACCGGCAGCGTGGCAAGCTGTTCGCGCAGGTGCTCCTCGCTGGCGCCCAGGTCGAGCAGGGCCGCGACGGTCATATCGCCGCTGATGCCCGAGGTGCCGTCGATGATAAGCGTGTGCTGATGGTTGGACATGGAATGCTCCTTAACGGGCGCAGGGCGTGCCAGCGCTCAGATGATTGATAAGGCTTGCCTGGTAGGCGGCACCAAAGCCGTTGTCGATATTGACGACCGAAACACCGCTGGCGCAGGAGTTGAGCATGGCGAGCAGTGCGGCTACGCCACCAAAGCTCGCGCCGTAGCCCACGCTGGTGGGAACGGCAATGACCGGACAGCTCACCAGGCCGCCGATAACGCTCGCCAGCGCGCCTTCCATGCCGGCGATGGCGATGACCGCCTGCGCCTGGGCAAGTTCCTCGGCATGCGCGAGCAAGCGGTGCAGGCCGGCGACGCCTACGTCGTAGAGGCGGTCGACCTCGTTGCCATAGAATTCGGCCGTCAACGCGGCTTCCTCGGCGACGGGCAAGTCGCTCGTGCCGGCGCAGGCGACGACGATGCGTCCGTTGCCGGTAGGGGAGGGCTTGCCGCCCACGAGGGCGAGCTGTGCGTCTGGGACATATCCCAGGTCGATGCCGTTGCCGAGGAGCTTCGAGGCGCGGGCTGCCTTTTCGGCGTCCAGGCGCGTGACCAGGATGCGCACCTGGCCGGCATTGAGTAATGCTTTGATAATGGCGGCAATCTGCTCGGCGGTTTTACCGGCGCCGTAGACAACCTCGCCGGCTCCCTGGCGCACCCCGCGTGAAAGATCGAGCTGCGCAAAACCCAGATTGGCGGTTGGCGCCGTCTGGATGCGCGTGAGGGCGACTGCCGGGGTGACTGTTCCGTCGGCAACATCGCTCAGCAATTGCTCAAGATCTCGCTTATCCATATATGTTCCCTTCGACGGTGCAAAGTCTAGCACGAGAAGGGTAGTTTCCGAACATTAGAACAAAATCGTTCGGAAACTAGACATAGAGGAATTGATTCTGTTGTTAGACGGATTGACTAGTCGCGCAGGATGATGTCCATGGCGAGCATCAGATTGCGCTCGTCGATGGCAAACGGGGCGGCCTCGCGCGTCTTGGGCTTGGCGCAAAACGCGATGCCCGTGCCCGCGGCCTGAATCATGGGGATGTCGTTGGCGCCGTCGCCGATCGCGACGGTGTGGGCCATATCGACGCCGCACTCAACTGCCCAATCCAGCAGCTGGATGAGCTTGGATTCCTTGGTCACGATGTCGGCAGCCAACTTACCGGTGAGCTTGCCGTCTACGACCTCCAGGCGGTTCGCTAGACAAAAATCGATGCCCGCAGCGGCCACGATCTTATCGGCGACCTCGTGGAAGCCGCCGCTTACCACGCCGACCTTCCAGCCCTTGCTGTGCGCCGAGCGCACAAGCTCCAGCGCGCCGGGGGTAAACGTCACGCGCGCAAAGGTGCGCTCGAACACGCTCTCGTCCAGGCCGGCAAGCAGCCCCACGCGCTCCTCGAGCGCCTGCTTAAAGTCAAGCTCGCCGCGCATGGCGCGCTCGGTGATCTGCGCTACCTGCTTGCCCACGCCGGCCTCCTCGCCCAACAGGTCGATGACCTCCTGGTTGATGAGCGTAGAGTCGATATCCATAACGATGAGGCGTGCAGTCATGGCGGGCCTTTCCGAGTGCAGTTGTATTGGGGCACATTGTCGCACGCGGCGCGCCTTGGCGACGGCCACGGCGCATCAATTGTTTCGTCTCCGTCAAGTCTTTGGGCATGAGCTACTTTTCCGCGGCACATCGACGTGGGTGCGATAAGATAGAACGCCATGTCCGGCTGCGCGGTTTACGCAGGCTGGGCAAATCTGTACGACGCCGCCCGGAACGACACGGGGCGGCACAGATCCATAAAGGAGGATCACTGGTATGAGCCAGACCCGTCCCATCGATGAGCATTCCATGCACACCCGTACCTGCGGCGAGCTTCGCTTCGAGAACGTGGGCGAAGAGGTCACCCTCACCGGTTGGGTGAGCCGTCGCCGCGACCACGGCGGCCTTATTTTCTGCGACCTTCGCGACCGCGAGGGCATCACGCAGCTCACCTTCGACCCCGAGCACTCCGACGGCGATGCCTTTAAGATCGCCGAGACCATGCGTCCCGAGTGGCCCATCAAGATTCACGGCGTCGTGCGCGCCCGTGGCGAGGAGACCACCAACACCAAGCTCGCGACCGGCGAGATCGAGGTCCTGACCGACCACGCCAAGGTTCTCAACACGTCCGTCACCCCGCCGTTCCAGATCGAGGACGGCATCGAGACCAGCGAGGACACCCGCCTGCGCTACCGCTATCTGGACCTCCGCCGTCCCGAGATGATGGCCAACCTCAAGCTGCGCTCCGACTTCACCTTTGCCATTCGCGAGGCGCTGCACAACCGTGAGTTCATGGAGGTCGAGACGCCCTCCCTGTTTAAGTCCACGCCCGAGGGCGCCCGCGACTTCATCGTTCCCAGCCGCATCCAGCCGGGCAACTTCTACGCCCTGCCGCAGTCCCCGCAGCTCCTGAAGCAGCTGCTCATGGTCGGTGGCGTCGAGCGCTACTACCAGGTTGCCAAGTGCTTCCGCGACGAGGACCTGCGTGCCGACCGTCAGCCCGAGTTCACTCAGGTCGATATCGAGATGTCCTTCGTGGACCAGAACGATGTCATGAGCGCGCTCGAGGAGGTTCTTGCCGATGCCTTCGGCCGCATGGGTGTCGAGATGCCCACGCCGCTGCGTCGCATGAACTACTGGGATGCCATGGACACCTATGGCTCCGACAAGCCCGATACCCGCTATGACATGCATCTGGTCGACCTGACCGACATCTTTGCCAACTCCAAGTTCAAGGTCTTTGCGACTGCCGCAAACGAGGAGGGCTCTGTCGTCAAGGCCATCAACGCCAAGGGCGCTGGTGCCTGGGCACGTGCCAAGATCGATAAGCTTGCCGGCGTGGCCTCCACGTTTGGCGCCAAGGGCTTGGCCTGGATCGCTTTCCGCGAGGACGGCTCCATCAACAGCCCCATCGTCAAGTTCTTCTCGGACGAGGAGATGGCGGCTCTGCGCGAGCGCATGGACGTCGAGCCCGGCGACCTTGTGATGTTTGCCGCCGGCCCGCGCCTGCTCTCCGACGAGATCCTGGGCGGCATGCGTTCGCACATGGCCAATGCACTCGAGATCAAGCGCGAGGGCCACGACTTCCTGTGGGTCGTCAACTTCCCGCTGTTCCACTGGGATGAGGACCGCAAGGCTTACGCTGCCGAGCACCAGCCGTTCACTCTGCCGATCGAGACCGACATCGCCAAGATCGAGGCCGATCCGCTGGCAGCCGGTTCGTGCACCTACGACTTTGTCATGGACGGCTTTGAGGCCGGCGGCGGCGGTATGCGTATCCACAACGCCGAGATGCAGATGTCCATGCTCAAGCTCCTGGGCTTTACCGAGGAGCGCGCCGAGTCTCAATTTGGCTTCCTCATGGAGGCCCTCAAGTTTGGTGCGCCCCCGATGGGCGGTTTCGCTCTGGGCCTGGACCGCGTGTGCATGCTGCTCACCGGCTCCGACTCCATCCGCGACGTCATGGCGTTCCCCAAGACGGCCAGCGGCTCCGATCTCATGTCGGGCGCCCCGAGTGCCGTTAGTGGCGCCCAGCTCAAGGACGTCAGCCTGCGCCTGATGTAGGCGAGCGGCTACATATTGCCCGTAACGAGGGAAGGACGCGTGCCTTCCCTCGTTTTTTATGCGCGGGCGTTGCGAGGGCATAGGTTGACTGGGCGTCGCGGAAACTGCGTCCCGGAATTTGCGTCCAGAATGGGATGTACTTTCCGCCAGGGTCGCTCAGCGGAAACTGTGTCCCATCATTGACGCTCGAAATGGGATGCGATTTCCGTCCCGCCCTCAACAAGCATCTAACGCTACAATAACTACCACGTGGCTGGGTTTGGCCGGCCGAATGTGCGATGTCGTGGGAGGGGACATGGTCGAGTTTACAAAGACGATTAAAGATCCGTTGGGATTACATGCCCGCCCGGTTGCGCTGCTCTATGACATCATTGCCAAGCACCGTAGTGACGTGTCGGTTTCGATTGGTGACCGCTACACCGATGGCCGCGACGTTATAGGGCTCATGGCACTCTGCGGCGAATGTGGCGAAGACGTCGTGTTCCGCGTTTCGGGCGTGGATGAGGCCTCCTGCGTCACGTCGATCAGAAACCTCTCGCTCTAAGCGCATCAATGTGACAAGGGGACAGTCCCCTTTGTTGCATAAATTGGTATGACAAGGCACCGCAAAGAGATGGTCTTTGTGGTGCTTCTTTTGTTTCATATAGGAAACTTTTTCGAAATCTGAATGGGGACCCTTTCCAAAAAGTTAACCACGTGTTAGTTTACTAAAGCGAACATAGACGTGGTTAACTTTTAACGCGTCGATGTTGAGGACGAACTGACGTTAGGAGCCACTCATGTCTTGCGGACCGCAGATGCCGGCAATGCCGCTTTCGATGGTAAAAGCGGGCGAAACCGTCCGCGTGTCTCGTGTAAAGGGCAATGAGGATATGAAGCACCACCTCAAGGACCTCGGCTTTGTCGAGGGCAGCGAAATCCACGTGGTGAGCTCGAGTGGCGCCAATATCATCGTCACCGTGCTGGGCGCACGCTTTGGTATCGATTCCAAGGTTGCCATGCACATCATGACCGTCGGTTAGTCGACGGTATTTCTGTACGCACTGAAAGGGGGACAAGTAAATGAAGACGTTGGGTGACGTTAAGGTGGGCGAGAGCTCCACCATCGTCAAGCTTCACGGTGAGGGTGCGCTTCGCCGCCACCTTATGGACCTGGGGCTCATCAAGGGCACGTCGTTTAAGGTCGTGAAGGTTGCACCGCTCGGTGATCCGGTCGAGATCAACGTGCGCGGCTACGAGCTTTCCATCCGCAAGGAGGAGGCGGCCGTCGTCGAGGTCCAGTAAGGGCCGGCGGCGCATATTTCTGCAGATAAAGTTAGGTTTTTCTAACTTAATGCAGCAACTTTGAAGCACATTATCCAGCCTGCGCGGAGAAAGCAGCGCAGGCACACAAGGAAGAAGGATTGAATGGCGGATTCTCAGATCCATGTCGCACTTGCGGGTAACCCCAACTGCGGCAAGACCACGCTTTTCAACCTGATCACCGGCGCCAACGGCTACGTTGGCAACTGGCCCGGCGTTACGGTTGAGAAAAAGGAAGCCAAGCTCCTAAGCGACAAGAACGTTACCATCACGGACCTCCCCGGCATCTACTCGCTTTCCCCCTACAGCCCCGAGGAGCAATGCTCGCGCGATTATCTCATGAGCGGCGAGCCCGATGTAGTCGTCCAGGTGGTCGACGCTACCAACCTCGAGCGCAACCTGTACCTGGCGCTTCAGGTCATCGAGACCGGCCTGCCCGTGGTCGTTGCCCTCAACATGGCCGACTTGGTCGAGAAGAACGGCGACAAGATCGACACGGACAAGCTCTCCAAGAAGCTCGGCTGCCCGGTCATGATGATCTCGGCCCTCAAGAACAAGGGCATCACGGAGCTCTTTGAGCAGGTTAAGAAGTCCGCTGCTTCCAAGGGCCAGGTGCCGGAGCACAAGTTTGATTCCTCCATCGAGGACGTTCTGGACCACATCGAGAACAATCTGCCGGCGAGCGTTCCCGCCAACAAGCGTCGCTACTACGCCGTCAAGCTGTTTGAGCGCGACGCGGACGCCTGCAAGCTCATCAACCTCACCAAGGAGAAGGCCGCTCGCGTGGAGCAGCTGGTTGCCCAGTGCGAACAGGACTGCGACGACGATGCCGAGTCCATCATCACCGGCGAGCGCTACGGCGTGATTGCCCACATCATTGACGAGTGCATGACCAAGGCTCCGGCCAAGATGAGCACTTCCGAGAAGATTGACCGCGTGGTTACCAACCGTATCCTGGGCCTGCCGATCTTTGTCGTCATCATGTTCTGCGTGTACTACATCGCCGTTTCCACCCTGGGCGGCACGGTGACCGACTTCACCAACGACCAGCTCTTCGGTACCGACGGCTGGTATGTGCTCGGTCAGGGCCGCGATGCATACGATGCAGCCGTCGAGGCTGCGGGTGACAATGCCGACTCGGTTGACCCGGCGCAGTACGGCCCCTATGTCCCGGGTATCACCACCGTGGTGCACGACGCCCTTGTGGCAGGCGGCACCGAGGACGGTGGCCTGGTCGATTCGCTGGTCTGCGACGGCATCGTCGGCGGCCTGGGCGCCATCTTCGGCTTCGTCCCGCAGATGTTTCTGCTGTTCGTCATGCTGTCCTTCCTGGAGGACTGCGGCTATATGGCCCGCGTCGCCTTCATCATGGACCGCGTGTTCCGCCGCTTTGGCCTGTCCGGTAAGTCCTTTATCCCCATGCTCGTGTCCTCGGGCTGCGGCGTCCCCGGCGTCATGGCCACCAAGACCATCGAGAACGAGAAGGACCGCCGCATGACGGTCATGACCACCACGTTCATTCCCTGTGGCGCCAAGCTGCCGATCATCGCTCTGCTCATGGGTTCCATCATCGGCGATTCTTCCACCACCGCCGCGTGGATCAGCCCGCTCTTCTACTTCCTGGGCGTCTTTGCCGTCATTGCTTCGGGCCTCATGCTCAAGAAGACCAAGCTCTTCGCCGGTCGCCCGACGCCGTTCGTTATGGAGCTCCCCGCTTACCACTTCCCGGCGATCCGCTCTTGGGCGCTGCACGTGTGGGAGCGCTGCTGGGCCTTTATCAAGAAGGCCGGTACGGTCATCTTCGCGTCCACTGTCGTGGTTTGGTTCCTGTCCAACTTTGGTAGCTACAACGGTTCCTTTGGCTTCCTGCCTGCGATGGACGGCATCCCCGAGGAGTTCATGGACTACTCCGTGCTTGCCATGCTGGGCAACCTGGTCGCCTGGATCTTCGCCCCGCTCGGCTTTAGCACCTGGCAGGCAACCGCGCTGACCGTCTCGGGCCTTGTGGCTAAGGAGAACGTCGTCGCAACCGCCGGTTCGCTGCTGTCCGTCGCCGACGCCGGCGAGACTGACCCGAGCCTGTGGACCGCGTTCGCCGGCATGTTCCCGACCATGGGCGCTTGCGTTGCCTTTGGCGCTTTCAATCTGCTGTGCGCTCCGTGCTTTGCCGCCATAGGTACTATTCGCAACCAGATGGATTCCGGCAAGTGGACTGCGATTGCCATCGGCTACGAGTGCGCCTTCGCTTGGGTAATCGGCCTGTTCATCAACCAGTTCTACAACCTGCTTGTCCTTGGACAGTTTGGTATCTGGACGATTGTGGCCATCATGCTGCTGGTTGCGATGCTCTTCCAGATCTTCCGTCCCATGCCCAAGCATGCATGGACCGACGAGGACGAGACCAACGCTGCCTCCGCCGCAGTTTCCGCTTAAGTCCGAATAAGGATTAACCCCTTTCCACGAGCCCGGGTGTCCCAGCGACACTCGGGCTTTTTGACGCAATGGGGGGACAGATTGCTTTGCTCCAGAAGTAAGATGTGGCGTTTCCGCAGATAAAACCGACCAAAATTAACCTGTCCCTTTTTGGTAGGTGGAGAATGGGGTAAAGTAAGTGGTGGTTAACTAGAGGAGGCTTGCTATGGCACCTATCGATATTGTTGTACTGGCTGTTATCGGTATTGCGTTTGTCGCGGTATGCGTGCGCATCTACCGCAAGGGCACCTGCGCTGACTGCGCTCAGGGTGGCGTTTGCACGGGGCATTGCTCCAACAAAAAGACCTGTGCCGCGCTGAAAGGCGTCGACAAAATCGCCGAAGACTTGGGCCGCGGTATTCATTAGCCGACCGGCTTTTGGGCATGTATGACTGCGGATGCGGCGGTTTCTGATACGATAAGTACGTTAGCAACTGCCGCCGAGCGGCTTAAACGAAAGGAACCCTGTATGGAGTCCTCCGCCTATCCGATGCTCTTTAGCCCGATCAAGGTCGGTACGACCGAGGTCAAGAACCGCGTTTTTATGCCGCCGGTGTCCACCAACCTGGCCGATCATGGCTATGTGACCGACGATTTGGTCGATCATTACCGTGCCCGTGCCAAGGGCGGCGTGGGCCTCATCATCACCGAGGTCGTGACGGTCGAGCCCACCTATACCTATCTGCCGGGCGACATGTGCTGCTACGACGACACGTTTATCCCCGGCTGGGAAAAGCTCGCCGCCGCCGTGCATGAGTACGGCTGCAAGATCATGCCGCAGCTCTTCCACCCCGCCTACATGGCCTTTAACATTCCGGGCACGCCGCGCCTGATCGCTCCGTCCTTCGTGGGACCGTCCTATGCCCGCGAGGCACCGCGCCCCATCACGGTCGACGAGATTCACGAGCTCACGCATCAGTTTGGCGACGCTGCCGTGCGTATGCAGAAGGCTGGCGTCGATGGCGTCGAGGTCCATGCGGCGCACGCCCACGGTATGCTCGGCGGCTTTTTGACTCCGCTCTACAACAAGCGCACCGACGAGTACGGCGGCTCGCTCGACGCCCGCATGCGCTTCTTGCTCGAGGTCATCGCCGAGATTCGCGAGCGCTGCGGCAAGGACTTTATCATCGACGTCCGCATCTCGGGCGATGAGTACACCGATGGCGGCCTGACCCTCAACGACATGATCTACGTCTCGCGTCGTCTGGAGAAGGCCGGCGTCGACATGATTCACGTGTCGGGCGGTACCACCATCAAGCGCGGCTCCGCGATTCCCGCCGCTGGTACCCAGCAGGCCTCGCATGCCGCCTGCTCGCGCGAGATCAAAAAGCACGTCAACATTCCCGTCGCCACTGTCGGACGTATTAACGAGGCCTGGATCGCCGAGGAGCTGATCGAGGACGGCGCTGCCGACATCTGCATGATGGGCCGCGCCAATCTGTGCGATGCCGAGTTCTGCAACAAGGCCGCTGCCGGCAACGCCGACGACATCCGTCCCTGCATTGGCTGCCTGCGCTGCTTGAACGGCATCATGTTTGGCAAGCGCATCTCCTGCACCGTCAACCCGGACGTGGAGCGCGACGAGGCCGGCTACGAGCCTGCCGCCGAGGCCAAGAACGTACTGGTTGTGGGCGCCGGTCCCGCGGGCATGGAGGCGGCGTTCATTGCCGCCAAGCGCGGTCACAACGTGGTGCTCGTGGATAAGCAGGACGAGCCGGGCGGCGAGATGCGTATCGCAGCCGTTCCGCCGGCAAAGCAGGAACTCACCCGCGTGATCAAGTATCAGTATCGTCGCCTGGCCGAGGCCGGCGTGAAGTGCGTATTTGGCACCGAGCTTACTGCCGAGGACATTCAGCGTGACTACGCCGGCTACGAGGTCGTCCTAGCTTATGGCGCCGAGCCCATCGCTCCGGCCTTCATGCAGGGCTTTAAGCAGGTTATGACGGCTGACGACCTGCTGGGTGGCAAGGCTTTCCCGGGCAAGAAGATCGTTATCGTGGGCGGTGGCACCGTTGGCTGCGAGACGGCCGATTACTTGGCCCCGTTGGTCAATGACCTCTCGCCGGCCAATCGCGATGTCACCGTTATCGAGATGACCAAGACGCTCGCCGCCAACGAGGGCGGCGCCGGTCGCGCGGTGCTCATCACGCGCATGCTCTCCAAGGGCGTTCACGTGCTGACCGAGGCCAAGGTGACCGAGATCACCGAGGACACCATCAGTTACGAGAAGGACGGCGAGGTCCGCACCATCACCGGTGCCGATACGCTGGTGCTTGCCATGGGCTATCGTCCCAATACCAATCTGGCCGACGACCTTGCCGCTGCTGGCGTTGCTGCCCATGTACTGGGCGATGCCCAGAAGTGCGGCAACATCCGCGATGCCATCGGCGACGGCTACAAGATTGCCTGCGAGCTCTAGTCAACCCCTTGGTGCGTGGGGGACAGGTTGGTTTGCACCAAGTTGGTGCATGTAAACCTGATTCCATTGCGCCAGTCGATAGCAAAACACGGCGGCCGTCCCGTTTTGGGACGGCCGCCGCTTGCGTTATATCAAAGAAAGATCATTGTCGAGCCTTAAATGCCTTTTGTCTGTGCGACTTCCGCAATCATGTTGCGGTTGTACACCAGATGCAAATACATCGCCTCGTGCGCTACGGTGGGGTTGCGCGCGGCGATGGCGTCGGCCACGCCACGGTGAGTGCGGATGGTCTCCTCGACGAGGTTGCCGCCATCCCAGGGCGGCTTCATGGAGTAGCGCCCGTACGCATCGAATTGCTCCTCTCATAGATGTGCGGCACAAAGAGCCCCGAGTTCATGCGAGCTCGGAGCTCGTTTCGTTTGGATTGCAGATGTATTGACAGGCGAAAACAGTCTGCGTCCGATATTGAGCCATACGAAAGCGAAATTATGCGTCTTAATTCCGTACGCAAATCAAGACGAAAATCGTTTGCGTCTTGGATAAATCAGTACGCAAACGGTTTTCGTCTTATAATACGGTCATGAATAGTACGAAACGAAGAGGTTGTGCATATGGTTGTTAGAGAGAGCCCTACAGTCGAATACAAGGAAAGCGTTACGCCGACGTTTCTTAAAACGGTGAGCGCCTATGCAAACTACGGGACGGGCAAGATTGAGTTTGGCGTTGATGACGAGGGCGTGGTTGTCGGCCTTGCGGATCCGGTCGCAGAGTGTCTCCGCATCGAGAACATGATTAATGACAGCTTGGACCCCGCTCCCCGTTACACGCTCGAGCCCGATGAGAAACACGGGACCGTAATCCTTACGGTTTATGAGGGCCAGGACAAACCCTATCGAAGCAAGGGAAAGGCCTACAGGCGAAACGATTCGGCAACAGTGGAGGTCGACCGGTTTGAGTATGGCAGGCTGACGCTCGAAGGCAGCAACGTAACGTTCGACGCGCTCACGTCGGCTCGCCAGGACTTGAGTTTTCACACGCTCGAGCATAAATGTGTTGAACATCTCGGCATTTCTGAACTAACGTCGGATATTATGCGCACGCTTCGCTTGCTCGGCAAGGACGGCTATACCAACGCTGCGGCGATTTTGGCGGATAAGAATGATTTTCCGGGCATCGATTGCGTCCGTTTTGGTGATACCGAGGATGTGATCTTGGATCGCGAAGCGGCGACAAATGTATCCGCAATTGAGCAGGTGGACAGGGCGGTAGCTATGTTTGCACGCTACTACCGTTATGAGCGTATCGAAGGGATGAGCGCGTCCAAACCGATCGAATTCCTCTCGAGGCGTTTCGCGAAGCTGTCGCAAATGCTTTGGTGCATCGGACGTGGGACGTTCGAGCGAACGTTCAAATTGCCCTGTACGATGATCGCGTCGTTGTGACCTCTCCTGGATCGCTGCCCGCCGGTTTGACGACGGAACAATACCTGTATGGGCAGATATCCGTGCTCAGAAACCCCATCGTTGCAGAGGCCTTCTTAAAGCTGGATTACATCGAGAAATTTGGTACGGGAATCGCGCGCATTAGACGTGCCTATCGCGATTCGATCAATCAACCAATTTTTGATGTTCGCGGCGGCATGGTGGCCGTCACATTGCCCGTTACCGATGCCCTTGAAGGGTCCGAGGAAGAGGTCCAGGTTCTCAAAGCCTTGTCGGGCGGTCGAATTATGTCGCGAAACGAGATTGAAAAACAGACGGGGCTGAGCCGCATGCGGACGTTGGCGGCACTCGAATCTCTGCTTGAACGGAATGCAATCGTAAGGCAGGGAACCGGGCGGGCCACGAAATACGAGCGCTCATAGTCAAAAAGAGCCATGGTACAAGACGGACCCCAAGCCAGCGTTGGCTTGGGGTCCGTTATATCCCGGATGGTAACGGGCCGATTATTGTCAAGTTATAGCAAAGTATAGCGACGTACAGCAAAGTATAGTGAGATATAGCAAGCCGTATAGCGCGCCTTGATTATCAACCGTCCGTATTTCACAGCAACTTATAACAGGCTCGAGGTACCAATTTGGGGTGCAGTAGTGCTGCGCCACGAAAAGGGCCTATCTACTACGTTTAAGCCGCAGGGGTCAACCATAGTCGGCTTTTTCGAAAATCGACAAGCTGTCTACCTGCGGTTTTGTTTTCACGGTTTTCGGTATGGCCGAGGCTATCCGTGTTAACGTAGTAGATGGGCCACTTTTGTGACAAGGGGGCCGATCTGCGGGCCAGGGTAGCTAAAAGAGCCCCGTCCCAAAAAGACTGATTGGGAGCCGGGGCGTGTCGATGCGATAGTATTACGTGGTGATATTCGACAAACCGTGGGCTTCATCCGAGGGCTTTATGGAACAACACCAGCATTATCAGAGCCTGCAAGATCAGGCATACAACGCATTACGCTCCAAGATTATCTATGCCGAGCTCAAGCCCGGCACGCGCCTTTCGGCGATTGGTCTGGAAAAGGAGACGGGAATCGGGCGCACGCCCATTCGCGAGTCATTTGTGCGCCTGCGTGAGCAGGAGCTGGTGGAAACGCGTCCCAAAAGCGGCACCTATGTCTCGAAAATCAGCATGGAGCGCGCCGAGAACGCCTGCTTTTTGCGCGAGAAGCTCGAGAGAAGCGTGCTTATTAAATGCTGTTCGGCCGCCTCGCCCGAGCAAAAGCAGCGGCTCGAGCAGATTCTTGCCGAGTCCGAGTCGCTCGACCATAGCGAGACGCGTCGTTTCTTTGACCTGGACAACCTGTTCCATGAGACGTGTTTTGAGATTGCCGGTCGTCACATGTTGTGGGATTGGATGAAGAGCATCAACACACATTTTGAGCGATACAACTGGTTGCGTATGGTGTCGCAGGACCTGGATTGGGAGCCGATTCGTCGGCAGCATCGCCGGATTCTCGAGGCCATTAAGAGGGGCGATACCGACGCGGCGAGCTATCTGGCAGAGACACACTTGCACCTGATGCCCGAGGAGCAGGGCCCGGTTATCGCCTTACATCCCGACTATTTTGAGCTGTCCAAAGACTCGTCTATCTAGCCCATCACCGCATCTGCTCGAGACGCAAAAACGATGCTGCTCACCTACAGCGTTTTGCAGCCGAGAATTTTAAAAAATGCCTAAAATGGCTCAGACTGCTGACAATTGGGAAACGGGGTGCGCCATGGCGCAGATGAGAATCAAGGACATTGCCGCCGAGGCGGGCGTGAGCCCGGCCACGGTCTCGCGCTATCTCAACAACCGCCCCGGGCAGATGACCGAGGAAACCCGCGCTCGCATCGCGGCGGTTATCGAGCGCACCGGCTATCGCCCACGTGCTGCCGCGCGCAATCTGCGCAGCTCGCGCACCAACCTCATCGGCGTGATCCTGGCCGACATCGCCAACCCGTTCTCCAGCGCTATGCTCGAGGGCCTTTCCGCCAGTGCCGCCGCGCGCGGCTGCTCGCTCATGACGGCCATTAGCGGCAACGATCCCGCCAAGGAGGCCGAGTCGCTCACCAGACTTATCGATGCCGGCGTGGACGGCCTGGTCGTCAACACCTGCGGAGGCAACGACAAGGCGATCGCCGCGGCCGCGGGGCGCCTGCCCGTTGTGCTGCTCGACCGCGACGTTGCCGACGGCGGTGTCGATCTGGTGACATCTAACAACCGTGAGCTGGTCGCCGGCCTGGTAGACGCCTTGACCGCCGCTGGCAGCGAGCGCCTGTGCCTGCTCACCGAGGCAAGCGACGACAGCCCCGTGCGTCGCAAGCGCGCCGAGGCCTTTACCGACGAGCTTTTGCACCGCGGTCTTGCGGGCGAGGTCGTTACCCTGGCCGATGGCGGTGCCACGGGCGTTGGCCGTTTGGACGAGACCATCCGCGGCTATGCAGGTAAAAAGCTCGGCCTCATTGCCGTCAACGGTCTGGTCTTTCTGCGCCTGACCGAGGCACTGGCACAGCTTGGTCCCTCGCTGCCGGCAGGGCTCAAGATCGCGACGTTTGACGACTACCCCTGGAACCATGTGCTCTTTGGCGGCGTGACCACGGCCGCGCAAGACACCCTTACCATCGCCGAGCGCGTGGTCGAGCGCCTGTCCGAGCGCATCGACGTCGTCACCACCACGGTGGGTGAGGCCGCAAAGCTGGCGCCCAAACGCATCGAGATCCCCGGCCACATCGAACACCGCGCCTCGACCTCTCGCTAGTCTGTGTGATAATATATAGACAATGTCATACAGGAGGTATCCATGGCTGCGTCTGTGCTGAGTGTGCGAGTGGACTCGTCAATTAAAGACTCATTTGCTGAGCTGTGCGAAGAGCTTGGCATGACTTCGTCTGTTGCGGTCAATATGTTTATGAGGCAGATGCTGCGCGAGCGCTCTCTGCCGTTTGTTCCTTCACTTGGTAAAAGCTCTGCGAGCGAAAGCGCCGCGACGGGCATTTTGGATACTGCCCAGATTGAGTCCGCCGTCCGCGAGGCGGCCAGCTCGATTCCCGCCATCAAAACCGTGATTCTTTTTGGTTCGTATGCCCGTGGCGAGGCTCATGCCGATAGTGATATTGACTTGCGTCTCGAAGTCGATCGCGAGCAGGGCTTTGGTCTTTTCGCGCTGTCGGCATTTGGTGAGGCGGTGCGCAAAGAAACCGGGAGGCAGGTCGACCTCGTCTCGAGTGACTGTCTTGATGACGATCTTGCCGCGGCGATCGAGCGCGAAGGAGTGATCCTTTATGATCGCGCGTAAGTCAGACTGCCTTCGCGCCCAAGAGGTTTTGGAGGCCATCTCCGAAACGAACGAGCGCATCAAGGTTTTTGATATCACCGAGGATCAGTTTCTGCATGCGAATGACGTGCGGACAAGGGCGTTGGCGGACTCCCTTTTGATGTGTGCGCTTAGGGTGACGGAAGAGGCGGGCAAGTTGTCAGAACGCTCGCAGCGGCTTCATCCCGAAATTGAATGGCGTGGAATTATCGGCATGAGAAATTATCTTGCGCATGATTACGGCAATGTCGACCGCTCGGTTGTTTGGGATGCAGTGACGATGGAGTTCCCTGCGCTGGAACGAGCCTGTAGGCAAATTGTCTCCGAATCTGAACGATAGTCACTTGTCATATCTGCCTGTTCGCACACGTTTTTTGAGCGCTTGATACGCTTTAACCCTGCGGAAACATTTTTCTGCGATAGTATCTGCGATATAGACCAGTCGAAACCCGCCCGAAAGAAAGGGGAGCGACATGAACCAGCAGAACATCGATTACGTACTCCGCTCCGTAGAGCAGCGTGACATCCGCTTTGTGCGTCTGTGGTTTGTCGACATTCTCGGCCGCCTCAAGAACTTTGCCATTAGCCCCGAGGACCTCGAGGTCGCTTTTGAGGAGGGTATTGGCTTTGACGGCTCCGCCATCGAGGGCTTTGCCACGCCCGAGGAAGCCGACATGCTGGCGTTTCCCGATGCTTCGACCTTCCAGATCCTGCCGTGGCGCCCGAGCCACAACGGCGTCGCCCGCGTGTTCTGCGACGTGTGCACTCCCGATTGCAAGCCCTTTACCGGCGATCCACGCGATGCCCTGCGCCGCATGTTCCGCAAGGCCGAGAAGGCTGGCTATCTGCTCAACGTGGGCGCCGAGCTGGAGTATTACTACTTCCCCGACGAGCACACCCCTGAGCCGCTCGACAACGTGGGCTACTTCGACCTTTCGGTAAGCGATGCCGCCCGCGACCTGCGTCGCAACACGGTCCTCACGCTCGAGAAGATGTCCGTGCCCGTGGAGTACACCTTCCACGCCGCCGGCCGCTCGCAGCACGGCATGAGTCTGCGCCACGCCGAGGCCCTGAGCATGTCCGACGCCATCACCACGGCCAAACTCATCATTAAGCAGCAGGCCTACGAGAGCGGTTGCCACGCCTCCTTTATGCCCAAGCCGTTGGCGGGCGAGGACGGCAGCGCCATGTTCCTGTGCCAGTCGCTATTCGACCACGACGGCAACAACGTCTTTTGGGGCGAGGACGACGAGAAGTATCACCTCTCCGATATCGCCAAGCACTACATGGCCGGCATTCTGGCACACGCGCGCGAGATCAGCGCCATCACCAACCCCACGGTCAACTCGTACAAGCGCATCACCACGGGTGGCGACTCTGTGCCGCAGTACGCCACGTGGGGCCTGCGCAACCGCGCGAGCATGGTCCGCATCCCGGTCTACAAGCCCGGCAAGCAGCTGTCCACGCGCATCGAGCTGCGCAGTCCCGATCCCATGGCCAACCCGTACCTGGTCAACGCCGTCACGCTGGCAGCTGGTCTGGACGGCATCGAGCGCAAGCTGGAGCTCCCACCCGAGGCAACGGCCGAGACGCTCAAGCTTACCGACCGTCAGATGGTCGAGGCCGGCTACACGCCGCTGCCGCGTTCGCTCAAAGAGGCGCTCGACGTGTTTGAGGACTCGCAGTTTATGAAGGATGCCCTCGGCGAGCACATCCACAGCTTCTTCCTTAAAAAGAAGCGCGACGAGTGGCATAAGTTTGAGTCCACGATCACCGAGTGGGAGATCAAGCACTACCTGGCGAACTCCTAATCGCGCTGGCTTGTTCCAGTACGATTGAGCTCATTTCTTTGGAGGCCGATATGTCCGAAAAGAGTGCCCTGTTCATGGCGCGCACGACGCGCTTCCACGAGTTTGCCCGCAGCTTGACGACCACCCTGGGTGTCGAGGTGAGCCTGGCTACTCCCGATTCGCCGACCGCGGCGCACGACTTTGACCTGCTGATCCTCGATTCCGACGGCATTCGCAGCGATCGCATCGATCAGATTGCCAAGTGGCTTGACGACCGCGGCGGCGTCCCCATGCTGGTGATCGTCGACGACGAGGCGCTCGGTACCCTGCGTCTGCCGAATCACGCGCATGCCGACTTTGTATGCCCCACGGCGACGCCCAACGAGCTCAAGGCTCGTGCGCAGCGCCTGATGGGCGAGGAGGAGACCGTCACCGCCGACGATGTGCTCAACATCGATAACCTTGAGATTAACCTGGCTACCTACCAGGTGACGCTCGATAACGAGCCCATCGACCTGACGCTGATGGAGTACTCGCTGCTGAGCTTTTTGGCGACGCATCCCAACCGCGCCTACAGCCGCGAGGTGCTGCTGCACCGCGTATGGGGCTTTGAGTACTGCGGCGGCACGCGCACCGTCGACGTGCACATCCGACGCATCCGCTCCAAGGTGGGTCCGCAGATCGCGGCGCACATCACCACCGTCCGCGGCGTGGGCTATCTGTTTAAGGACTAGATTTCCACCACAAAGGGGACAGGCACTTTTGTGGTGGTTTTGACGCAGGTACGGATTCCTTTCGGGTCTGCGGCAGAACTTAAGCCTTCCTAAAAGATTGCGTTCTCATACACTTGCGCCCGCATATTGGGGTACAACTCAACGTGAACAATGATGGCCCGCCACATGTTTGGCGGGCCTTTGGTTATTTGACGAAAGGATCGCAGCTATGAGCGAGTACGATTCCCAGCGTCCCCAGGATGCGGGCAACGCCGGCGAGACCCAGCAGCAGCCGCGTGTGCAGGTGGAGTCGACGCCTGCCGGCAGTAACATTCCCTACGTGCAGGCCTACGACACGCAGACCGGCAAGCCGCTGGGTGGCCAGCAGGTCGTGAACAAGCACACGGTGGTCAAGACCAAGACCAAAAAGCTGCCGATCTTTATTACGGCACTCGCCGGCTGTGCCTGCGGAGCCCTGCTGGTCATTGCGCTCATTATGAGCGGCACGCTCAACATTGGTGGCGGCAAGAATGCCGTGACGGCGGGTGCTTCGGGTTCATCGACGCAAAAGATCACCATTGACTCCGAGGACACCACGCTGGCCGAGGCCGTTTCTGCTAAGGCCCTGCCCTCCGTGGTTTCCATTACCGCCACTTCGAGCGGTAGCCAGAATGGCTCGCTTTCGCAGTCTGCCGACGAGTCGGACAGCTCGGGCAGCGTCGGCTCGGGCGTGGTGCTCGATACCGAGGGCCACATCCTCACCAACAACCACGTGGTCGATGGCTATGACCAGTACGTGGTTACCATGGACGACGGCACCACCTACGAGGCCGAGTTCGTGGGCAACGACGCCTCGAGCGACCTGGCCGTCATCAAGCTCAAGGACGCCGACGCCTCCAAGCTCACGCCGATCGAAATTGGCGACTCCTCCAAGCTCAACGTTGGCGAGTGGGTTATGGCGATCGGCTCGCCGTTCGGCAACGAGCAGTCTGTCTCCACGGGTATCGTGTCGGCGCTCTATCGTTCCACGGCCATGAGCTCTACCAGCGGTAACACCATCTATGCCAACATGATTCAGACCGATGCCGCCATCAACCCGGGCAACTCCGGCGGCGCGCTCGTCAACGACAACGGTGAGCTGGTGGGCATCAACTCGCTCATCGAGAGCTACTCGGGCTCCAGCTCGGGCGTGGGCTTTGCTATTCCCGTTAACTACGCCAAGAACATTGCCGACCAGATCATCGGCGGCAAGACGCCGGTGCATCCGTACATGGGCGCTACGCTTTCGAGCGTCAACGCGCTCAACGCCCGCACCAACAAGCTGAGCACCGATAGCGGCGCGTATGTGGCGAGCGTCGTTGAGGACGGTCCTGCCGCCAAGGCCGGCATTCAGGAGGGCGACGTCATCACCAAGTTGGGCGACGACGAGATCACGAGCGCCGATGGCCTGATCATCGCGCTGCGCAGCCACGAGGTGGGCGAGAAGGTCGAGATCACGCTCATGCGCGGCAAGGAAGAGAAGAAGGTCACCGTCGAGCTGGGCTCCGATGAGGAGCTGCAGAACCAGCAGCAGGACGACAGTTCGACCGACACCGGCAACGGCGGTATTACCGACGAGCAGCTGCGCCAGTACCTGGAGGAGCTGCTGGGCCAGCAGGGCCAGGGTCAGGGCTAC
>CABUMU010000027.1 GCA_902492855.1 uncultured Collinsella sp.
TGGCGCAGATCGCGGTGGTGGCTGCGGTCGAGCCGCGAGTTACTTAGGTTGTACGTGGAGAGGGCGTTGATGGCGGCCATGAGTCGCTCCTCGCGCACCTCATCGGGCGGAAGGGGGAGCGTGGGCTCGGAGGTTTTGCGACGCTTGGGGGTCTGGCCGGACGGTGCCGGTGCTGGTACAAGGTCTCGTGCCGCGCGCCGCAGCTCGATAAGGGCGTTGTCGAACATGACGGTTTTAGAATCACGAAGCAGCTTGGGGTCGAGCCCGTGGAACACGGCGTAGTCCTGCAACCACACGCGTGCAAACCGGTCGATGCCGGGCTCAAAGGCGCGGTAGGCATCCCAAAAGGCCTTGATCTTGTTAAAACCATCGAGCGGATTATCTACGCCGATGCCGCAAATCAGCTCATAGAGATACAGAAAGGCAAAGGACGTAGACGTTTCCTCGACGGTCCCGCGGCGCACTTGGGCGCGCCAGGTAAAGTAGCCGCGCAGCTGCCGGTCGCTCATGGCGTTGTAGGTGGGAAAGTACGACTTAAAGGTGCCGTTGTAGGGACAGTCGTCCTCAAAGTCGGCCATCAGCAGGCCCTGGCGGTAAAAAAGCTCGGCTTCCGAAAGCCAGCGGCCCGCACCGCCCTTGGGGTCATCCTGCCAGCGCGATATCTCGCGCATTTTACGGTACTGGTCGGGGAGGAAATTCTGCATCTGTCGGCCGGTTTTGAGAATCAGCTCGTCTGCGTAGATTTCGTTTGAGAAGCGGGTGGACTGATGGGTCCGGGCCTCGGCCATAATGCGCTCGATGAGCATCTTGATGTCCTGGTCGGCCACCGCTTCTCCTCTCCTAACGCAGCTACGGTGACCTCATATCATAGCACAGCATCAAACAGATGTTCGAGATACCGCTGCGTTGATAGATTTAGAACAGGAGGGCGTAGATGACGGCGATGACGACGGAGGGGAGCATATTGGCCGTGCGGAAGGTCTGAGGACGGATGAGGTTGACGCCGACGCAGAAGATGAGCATGGAGCCTACGAGCGAAAGGCTGTCGAGGGCTGCCGTGGTCATGATGGGGGAGAGCGCGCCGGCAAACAACGTGATCGTCCCCTGGAACACGGCGACGGGCAGGGCGGAGAAAATGCAGCCGCGGCCAAGCGACGCCGTCATGGTGCAGACGATGATGCAGTCCAATGCGCCTTTCAAGGCAAGCGTTGACCAGTCACCGAGCAGACCGTCCTGGATCGATCCCACGATAGCCATGGCACCGATGCAGACGGTCAGCGATGTCGAGACAAAAGCGTTGGTGAACTCGTTATCGCCCTCACTGCCAGTCTTGCGCTTGAGCCATTCGCCAAGGTTCTCGATGGCGGCCTCCAAGTTGATGGCCTCGCCGATGAGCGAACCGAGCGCAAATGAGACGATGAGCATGGTGGTACCGGTGGTCGCTAGCGCCTTTCCATCGATGATGAGCATCTTTTGCATGGTGCCGCCCAGGCCGATAAACAGGACGCACAGCCCCGATGCTTTCATGAGCGTGTCTTGGATGCGCGGTGTAATGAAGCGGCCGCCCGCTAATCCCAAAAGACCGCCCGCAACTAAAAGCACAACGTTGATGATTGTTCCCAAGCCCGGCATGAGCCCTCCTGTATTGATGCCAACGTGGCAATCGTAGCAGAACGAAATGCGAGGCACATCGCGACTCATCTAATACGTTATATAAGTGGTGTTAGGAATGATGCGCAGCATTTAAGCCTCAGGTGGTTGTCGGGACATAGGGATAGTATTCAAAGCGCAGTGTCATAAGCCGCTGCGGGAATTCAATAGCCGCGGCGATGATATTGGCATCGCGGGCACGATCAAACCCTTCGAGTTCGATCTGATACGAGACGTCTTGCATAATGTCCAGACGCCGCCAGGCTAGGAGTGTGTCGCCATCGAATTCCAAGGTCTTGCCTCCATCTGGAGCAACGGCGTATAGACGCAGCTTGGCGGTGGTTGCAGGGTCGACAACCGTGACCTTTTTAATTTCGTTTCGAGTATTCTTGGCGCCCAACAAGGTGAGCAGTGTTGGGGCCACGACCTCGCCCGATGGCAAAAAGACGACTTCGATGGATTCGGGAAATGCGATGATGGCCGACTTGCGGACGGGTTGATTGGCGGCGGCAACTTCGATGTTCGCAGCGTCGATGACCTCTGTGTGGTCGAGCGCGGCAAGCACGCAGCAGTTACCTTCATCGATCTCTTGAGGATCAGCAAGCCCCAGACTGTCCGCGAGTTCGGAATCGTTTGGATCGGTAGCGGGTTCATTCGGTGCTTCGAGAGAAGCTGGGACGCTGTTTGTCGGCGACGGCGTGTCGCCCGCACCTGCTTCTTTGTCCGCGCTCTCTTCTTGTATGGTTGCGTTGATGGGTTCGTCGTTTGGGGGGAGCGTCTTGGCGTCAAACGCGGAGGGGAGAATTCCGATAGCTCCGGATCCGTTCCACTCCATTTCGAGAAGCGCCGGGTCGGCAAGAATGCGTTGCCTGCTTTGCGCGTGGGAATCGATTTCAAAAGGACCTGCCTCTATCCCTCGTGTAAGGCTGAGTGATCCGGCTGGCTTCTCGAAATGAGCGTCTGTGTCTTTGGTACTGACGGCGTAGAACAGCAGGGACGCTTCTCCCGCCGCGATGGCATCGGTGCCGGCTTTGGTCAGCCGCAATGATGCCGTGAATGAGAGGGTGGGCTGCGCATCGTCTGCATTCGCGGCGGCGCAGCCCAGACATATACCGCCTCCTTTCTCAAAAAACGTACCGTCGAAGGCGACCTTCGCTCCGTTCGCCGAGTCATCGACCGAAGCGATGTCGATGCGCAGCTCTAAATTGCATGGATCGCCATCTGCATCGAGCACAGCCGAGCGCCACGTGCAGACGGCGCACCCCGCCCGGGAGCCGTTTGCCTTGTTCGAACGATCGATATCCACGACTATCGAGCCGTCCGTATTACGACGAAGACATCCCGAGGTCGAGATTGCGGCCTGTGCGATCGAAAAACGCTTGCACGCAATGGCGCTCGATGGATTTGGTGCGGAACTTAGGGCTGCTGGTAAGGAGTCTGCCATGACGGGAGCCGCCCAAGCGGCGACAGACGTTCCGGTTGCGAGCGCGCCGCAGAGTGCGACGACGGGCAAAAGGTTCTTCGATGCCATGGGGTCTCCTTAGCTAATTTAGTGCGGCCTGTCCGTGTTTTGTTTCTGGCTGCGTTTGATGTGCAGACCGAGGCCGGCGGTTCCCGCGCCTGCTGCTGTGGCGCCTGCTGCCAAGAGCCATCGTCTGTCGCCTGTCTGCGCCAACGGTTCCTCGCGGTCGCCGCGGTCGAGCTCCGAGAGGTCGACCGTCACTTGCGTGGCGGCCTGCGCCTGTTCTTGCTGGGCAAAGGCCATGGCTGGCCCAAACGCTAGGATGCTGACGGCGGCGGCCAGGGCGACGGCCTTATGCCGTGTGCGCACCGGGCTCGACCGTCCAGGTGATCGTTGCAACCTGATCGCCTTCGCCGGTTACGCGGAAGATGTCGCGCGTGACGCGGGCGACGTTTCCTCTTGTCTTGAGCTTAATTTTGTCCGTGCCGCCGGCAATGCCCTGGTAGCCCATGTCGAAGGCTGCGTTCTTGGAAAGATCGAGGCCCGTCTCCTGCATTGCGGCGCTGGCGTTTTGGAGTGCGCCGTCGGGGCCGACCTTAAAGTCGATGGAGTTCTGTGCGGTTCCGGCCTTGGCGTCGGCGGCAATGGTCCAGGTGTTCATGGCGTCGATCTTCATGTTGGTGACATGGATGCCGTAGGCCGAATGATTGTCGATGGTGGTCGCGTCTTCTGAGGGGCCCTGAAGCGTGCCGTCGGCCTTGGCGACGAAGGGAATAACCGTCGGAACTTTGAACTCAACGTTGTCGATCTCGGTCCTGACCATTACTTTCGTGGTTCCAACGCGCCCGGCTGCCATAGCTGGCGTCGGGACGGCGCCCATTGCGAGCGCGAGCGCGAGCCCTGCGCCCACGACGAGCGCTCTGGCTCCGTTCATGTTCCTGGTGATGTCCATGGTCGTTCCTTTCTATTCGCCGCGGGCCGTCCCCGCGATGATTGGACGAATGCTGGTGAATTGCGTGCGGTGTCGCGTCGACCGGAAAAGCTAGTTCTCGGTTTGCTCAACCCGCACCTTGACACGTGTCGGATTGCCGTGGCTGTCGAGGGTCTTGGCATCGAGTGCCTGGATCTCGATGTACGCCTCGCCTTCTTTGATGTCGCCGGCGGGGCACGTCTCGATTGTCTTGCCGGTCTCGACCACACCGGATTCGTACATGGTCTCGTCGTTTTGGATGACGCGGAATCGCTGGGGAAATTTATTGTCTTGGACGTTTTGCACGTTGACGCGCAGCTTGCCGTCCTCCTGCAGCTGAGCGACCGGTGCGACCGAAATCGTCATCATGTTGTCGCGGACTATGGCGTCGAGCTCATCTTGGATTTCCTGACGCGTTTTGCCCTCGGCCGTCGTAACCGAAGCGCCCGCCTCGGGTACGGGCTGCGACTGCCAAGCGTATAGTCCTACGGCGACAAGGGCACAGACGATGGCCAAGCAGGCAACGATGAGCTTCTTGCGACGACCCAGGCCTGCAAAGTGGGGTGGCTTCTTCGCGCTCATGCGGCATCCTTGGCGGTATAGATGCGCGCAAAGGTGGACGGGTTCGCTCCAAAGAGCATGTGAAGCATCAGGCGGCGTGAGTAGACAAGCTCGTCGAAGTCGGGAGGGAGCTCGATGTCGTGGATATGCGCGATGCGGTGGGCGAGCACCGAGAACGACTCGGGGTCGCAGATCACATCGGTGGTAACGTGGTAGACCGTCGTATCGGGGAATGCCTCTTCGTCGAAAGGCAGGAGATGGGGATCGTCGTCGACTTCGATGGCGATGCCGTACTGGGGCCAGTAATATGCCATGGGAACCTCCCTGCTTCTGGGGCCAAAACTTCTGTCGGTTTTGGCTGTCGATGCCGACCGTATCAGCCGTTACTTGACCAATTGCTGACCAAATGCTTGACGGATTGGCGTCTCCGCAGGTAAAAGGCGGCAAAAAATACTCCAACTTTTTTCGAGCGGCAATCGCGCGGTCAGTGACGGCGGGGCCATATGTGTTAAAAGCATCGTCTGCCGAGGAAATCCAGCCGCTCGCCGAATTGCACGAACGTAAAATTCGCCAATTATGGAGACGGTCTCGAACACGTCGACGAAACGATGCGGTAACATCTCCCTGCAAACACTGTAGTTAGCTAAAGGGGGAGTTCGCGTGTCTGTAACCATCAAACCCTTCACCGACGAGTTCGAAGAGTATGGCCGCGATGAATCTCGCGCATCGGGCGAAGCATCGAGCATCTCGTTTCCGACAACGGAAGACGAGGTCCGTGCCATTTTGGAAAAGCTCCATGCCGAGCGTGTCCCGGTAACGGTTCAGGGCGCCCGAACCGGCCTTGCCGCCGGTGCCGTGCCCCACGGCGGGCATATCCTCAATACTTCCCGTATGAATCGCTACTTGGGCCTTCGCCGCGATGAACAAGGCCAATTTTTGCTGCGCGTGGAGCCGGGCGTTGTGCTCTCGGAGCTGCGCAAGCAGCTGAGCAAGAAGGTGCTGCCGACCGCTGGTTGGGACCAGGCATCGCTTAAGGCCTACGATGAGTTTCAAGAGGCCCCCGAGCAGTTCTTTCCCACCGATCCCACCGAGGCGTCTGCCTGTCTGGGCGGCATGGCGGCATGTAACGCCTCCGGTGCCCGCAGCTACGCCTACGGCCCCATGCGCCCGCATATCACGGGGCTCCACGTCGCGCTGGCTGATGGCGATTTGCTTGAGCTTCAGCGCGGCGAGGCTTTTGCCCAGGGCCGCCACCTGTCGCTCGTGACGGCAGTGGGCCGTGCACTCGAGCTTAACCTTCCCGACTACACCATGCCCAAGACCAAAAATGCTTCGGGCTATTTCGTTGCTGACGATATGGATGCCATCGAATTGTTTATCGGTGCGTGTGGCACAATCGGCGTCATCACCGAGCTCGAGATTGCCCTGCAGGCGGCGCCTGCGGTCGTTTGGGGCGTGAGCTGTTTCTTTGACAGCGAAGACAAGGCCGTGTCCTTCACCGATTCCGTGCGTCCCGTCCTGTCCCATGCGGCTGCCATCGAGTACTTCGACGCTGGCGCCCTGGATATTCTACGTCGCCAGCGCGAGCAGTCGACGGCGTTTGCCTCGCTGCCGGCGCTCGACAAAGAGGCCAAGGTCTGTGTCTACGTGGAGCTCGACTGCGACGACGAAGTTCAGGCGACTGAGGAGCTGTATCACTTGGGGTGGGTACTGGAGCTTGCGGGTGGCCGCGACGACGCGACCTGGGTTGCGCGCACCGAGGTCGATCGCGAATGCCAGCGGTTCTTCCGCCATGCGGTGCCAGAGAGCGTCAACATGCTCATCGACGAGCGTCGCCGCACGGATCCCGCCATCACCAAACTGGGCTCGGACATGTCGGTGCCCAATGCACGCTTGGCCGATGTCATCGCCCTTTATCGCCGCACGTTGGCCGAAAGTGGGCTTGAATCTGCCGCCTGGGGGCACATCGGTAACAGCCATCTGCATGTGAACATTCTGCCGCGCGATGCGCAGGAATACCGCCGCGGCGGAGAACTCTTTGCCCGGTGGGCTTCCGAGGTCACGGTCATGGGCGGCGCCGTCTCCGCCGAACACGGTGTCGGCAAGATCAAGGCGGGCTTCTTGGAGACGATGTACGGTCACGAGGCCATGGTCGAGTCGGCACGGCTTAAGCTCCAGCTCGATCCTGCCGGGCAGCTGGGCCGCGGTAACCTGTTTTCGGAGAAGCTCTTGGATGAGCTCGTCCAGAAAGGGGGCGCGTGAAGATGAGCGATTTCCATATGGTGGTGTGCGTCAAGGCCGTGCCGGGAAGCACCGAGGTCAAGATGGACCCCAAGACCAATACCATCGTGCGCGATGGCAAACAGGCGGTCATTAATCCCTTTGACGCGAGCGCTTTGGAATGCGCGCTGGCGCTGAAGGACGACTTTATCGGCTTTGGCATGGATGTGCGCGTGACGGTGGTGTCGATGGGCATCCCCGCGACCGAGTCGCTGCTGCGCGACTGCATCGCTCGAGGCGCCGACGACGCGCTGCTGCTGACCGATCGCGCCTTTGCAGGTGCCGATACCCTGGCAACCACCTATGCCCTCAAGTGCGGCATCGAGGCGCTCGACGAGGACTTCGACCTGCTCATCTGCGGCAAGATGGCGGTGGATGGCGATACGGCCCAGATTGGTCCCGAGCTTGCCGGTGCCTTTGATATTCCCTGCGTGACCGACGTGAGCTGCGTGCAGAGCGCGGGCTTTACGACCTGTGGCTCGCTGGCGCTCGTTCACGGATGCGATGCCGGCGAGGAGACGGTGTACCTTGAGATGCCGAGCGCGATGACGACTGCCAAGGAGATTGGCCAGTTGCGTATGCCGAGTATTGCCGGTATCCGCGCGGCGGAGGAGGCGGACGTGCGCGTGGTCAGTGCCGCCGACGTGAACGCCGACCCCGCGCGTTGCGGTCTTGCCGGGTCGCCGACACAGGTCGTGCGCTCGTTTGTGCCCGACCGTGACCAAACGTGCGAGGCCGTTGACGGAACGGCGTCCGAGCAGGCGGCAAAACTTGCCAAGATCATCGAGGGGATGGCATAGATGAGCGGACTGATTATCGATAGCGAAGCCTGTATCGGCTGCGGTCGCTGCGTTCGCGCCTGCGCCTCGGGCGGCATCGTAGTGGAAGGCGAGCGACCCAGCCGATGCGCCCGCGTAACCGACGGCTGCATCCTATGCGGTGGGTGCGTCGACGCCTGCCCTGTCAACGCTATCTCGATCGAGCGTGACGAGGCTGCTGGTGCGGTGGACCTCGATGCATATCGAGACATTTGGGTATTCGCGCAGACCGACGAGCGCGATACGGTGGCTCCCGTTGCCTATGAGCTTATGGGCAAGGGGCGCGAGCTTGCCGATGCTCGCGGCTGCCGTCTGGTGGCACTGGTCGGCATGAGCCCCGAGGGCTCGCTCAGGGACCTGGAGCATCTGGTTTGCGCGGGCGCCGACGAAGTCCTGGCCTGTCGCGACGAGCGCCTGCGCCAAAACGATGCGGAGGTCTACGCCCGCTTGATCTGCGATTTGGTAGCCGAACGCAAACCCGAGGCCATCCTATACGGTGCGACCGCTTTTGGTCGCGAACTGGCACCCGGCGTTGCCGTGCGTTTGCAGGCGGGCCTTACGGCTGACTGCACCGTACTTTCGATGGATACAGAGACGGGACTGCTGCAACAGACGCGTCCGGCGTTTGGCGGCAACCTGATGGCCACCATCATTTGCCCCAACCACCGTCCGCAGATGGCAACGGTGCGCCCCGGTATCTTTAAGGCTCCCGACTTCGACTACGGCCGCTCTGGCACGATCACCCAGATATCGCTTGCGGATGATGCTAAGGCTCGTGTCGAGATCTCGATTCCCGCCGAGGAGTGGGGACAGCAGCCCTCGATCGCCAATGCCGAGCGCCTGGTCGTGGTGGGTCGCGGCATTGGTTCCAAGAAAAACCTGCCGTTGATGCGAAGGCTCGCCGAGGCTCTGGGTGCCGAGCTTGGTTGCACGCGACCTGTCGTGGAGGCCGGCTGGTTGGAGTATCGCCATCAGATTGGCCAGACCGGCGTATCGGTTTCGCCCAAGCTTCTCGTGAGTATCGGTGTTTCGGGCGCCATCCAACATCTTGCCGGCATCGGTGGGGCGGAGTGCATCATCGCCATCAACGAGGACCCGGATGCCCCCATTTTCGGTGCTGCCCAGTACAAGGTTGTTGGGGACGCCGTCGAGGTCGTCGAGGAGCTGCTGGCCCAGCTTGAGCGCTAGGCGCGCGCCAGCCAGTCGCGCATCTCGTCCTTTAGGCGGCTCCAAGTTGCCTGCGTGGCGGGGTCGGTAAAGGGCCGCGTAATGCCAAAGGGCGCGTCGAGCAGGCGGTGGATATCGCCCTGTTCGCGCGCCAGCGCGCGGCTTGCTGGATAGACGAGCTCAAACATAAAGCAGATGAGTCCCACCAGGTAGTCTGCGGGCTCGTTGCGCTCATCGCGTGCGACGCAGCGGTGCTCGGCAAAGGCGGCAAGTGTCGGCGACGAGAAACGGCTGCCGAGAAACGTCTTCTCGTCCACCTTGAGGATAGTGTCGACAGTGCTGTCGGCGATGGTGCGCATAATGTCGATCTTGTCGCCATCGCGCACGATATCGCAGAAGCTCCGCGTGCGCTCGTCGAGCTGCGCGGGTAGACGGAAATCGCTGTGATAGGCAATGCTCGCTCGGATGAGCTCATCTTCTGCCGGGTCATCGATAAAGTCGCGGATGCTCGTTACGGCGGGTGCATCGGCGGGATTCTCGCCAAAGAGGACCTCGATGCCCAGCGCCGCATGGCTCATGCTCTCGGCGTCCTTAAAGGTGTCCCAGCGTCGCAGCTGCTCAAAGCGGCCCATATCGTGTAGCAGGCCGCAAAGCCATGCCAGGTCAATATCTTCTGACGACCAGCCCTGCTCGCGCGCTACGGCATCGCATGCCTCGGCCACGTGGTACGTATGCTCGATTTTGAGCGCGATGCGTGGGTTGGTGGCGTCGTAGGCATCGGTGTAGCTTTTGAAGGCCGCGCGCGCCCGGTCTCGATCGATAGCTGTCATAATGACTTCCTAAAAAGTTGTGTCTTTCGATCCGGTGGCAATTGTAGGTGAACTCGGTTGCTGCCGGATGATGATTCTGCCGTGTCGCTACATGCGGCTCGGAGACCTTGTCAGGATGAGAAACGTATGGTGCTCAAAATCGTTAGAACCGTCTGGCCAGTGATGCTTACCTATGTTGCAATAGGCGCGCCGTGCGGAATGATCATGGGGCAGACGGGAATGGAGCCCTGGATGGTCTTTGCTCTAAGCAGTACGTTTGTGACGGGCAGCGGCCAGTTTATGATCTGCAACCTGTGGCTGGCGGGTGTGCCTGCAGCATCGATCGTCGCGAGCGTCGCCGCAATCTCCTCGCGCTTTGCGCTTTACTCGGCATCGATCGCACCGCATCTGAGGGGTGCCTCGAAGCGTCAGACGCTGGCTGTTGCCGCGACACTTACCGAGGAGGCATATGGCATCTCGCTTGCCAAGTTGGTTGAAGGGGAGGATTGGGGCCCGCGCGAGTCCTTTGTGCTCAACGTAATCCTCATCGCAACATGGGGCGTTTCGTGTACGACGGGCGCCATCGTCGGTGCCGTTGTCGATGTTCCCACCGCTATTGCGGGTTTTGTCTGCACATCGCTCTTTATCTGCCTGCTCTTTTCGCAGCGACTGTCGAGCGGCAATGTCGTAGCTGCCAGTTTGGCTGCGGTGTCCGTCGCCATATGCAAGTTCTTGGGGTGGACGAATATCGCCGTGCCGGTAAGCGTGCTCGTCGGCGTTGTCGCGGCGCTTGCGTGCGATGCCCTCGCCGAAGGAAGGGGTGCTCGCGATGCCCGTTAATGAGTTTTTGGTCCTGTGGCTGTCGTCGGCGGCCATCGCATTTTTCCGCATTGCCCCGGCGTTTGCCTTGCGCGGGAGAACGCTGTCGCCCCGCGTTACCGAGGCCTTGGGTTATATTCCGCCCGCCGCCTTTGCGGCACTGGTCGCTAACGATTTGATAAGCCCTGGCGCTTTCGACGCCGGCTTGTGGCAGGGCTTAATTCCCTGGATTGCGGCTGCCGGTGTCGTGGCGGTGGCAATCAAGACAAAGTCGATGTTGTGGTGCTGCGTCTCGGGCATCGTGTTCTATTTCGTTTTGAGCCTCGTATAAGAGCAGGATGCGTTATCGTCCCGGCCTAACGAATCAAATTTCCCACCGAGGCGGTCTGCTTCTTCTGGTACCATGGCCAAACTTTACTGTAGCAAAGCGTGACGTGGGCTTTTGTTCCGCGTCAGCGGAAATGGGGGTTTCATGGCACAGGGAGCGACCGCCAACGAGCAAAAGAAATTCAAAGTACCGCGCATCCCGGGTGACATCATGATCTACCCGATGATCGTCGGTCTTTTGCTCAATACCTTCTGCCCGCAGGTCTTCGAGATCGGCGGCTTCTTTACCGCCGCCTGCCGCGGCGGCTCCAACACCATCGTCGCCGCGATCTTGCTGTTTGTGGGCGCCGGCATCAGCTTTAAGTCCACGCCGGGTGCCATCAAGACCGGCATCGTTGTGCTGATTCCTAAGCTTGTGGTGGCAGCCGCGCTGGGCCTGGGCGTTGCGTATTTCTTTAACGATAACCTTTTGGGCCTGAGCTCGGTTTCCATCATCGGCGGCATTACGTTTTGCAACATGGCGTTCTACACGGGTATCATGGGCGAGTTCGGCGATGAGTCCGAGCAGGGCGCCGTGGGTATTCTGTTCTTTACGGCCGGCCCCGCCGTCACCATGATCATCCTTGGTGTCTCGGGTCTCGCCAACATTCCTGTCGGTACAATCATCGGCTCCATTTTGCCGCTCGTTATCGGCATGGTTCTGGGCAACCTCTTCCCGTTCATCAAGAATCTGCTGGTTCCCGGTGCCAATCCCGCGATCGCCGTTATCGGATTTCAGCTCGGTGCGTCCATGAGCCTGTCGAGCTTTATCACCGGCGGTATTTCCGGCATCTTGCTGGGCCTTATCACGCTGTTTGTCGTCGGTCCCATCACCTTTGCGTTCGAGCGCCTGTGCGGTGGTAACGGCAAGGCCGCTGTGGCTTGCTCCACTATCGCCGGCACGGCTATGACCACGCCGGTTGCTCTTGCCGAGGTCGCGCCGCGCTATGCCGAGCTTGCACCCACCGCGTACGCCCAGATCGCCACCGCCGTTATCATCACGGCAATCATGGCTCCGATTCTGACCGGCTGGGTCGACAAGAAGTTCTGCCAGGGCAAGGAGGACCTGTCGCCTGCCGGTGTCGAGGCCATCGAGGAGGCTGTCGCAACCGATATCGACGGTGAGTAACGGCCGTTACCGATAATTGATTCCGGCGTGCAACTCGCGCCGTTTGAGCGCCCGAACGAGAGCTGTCCTGCAGTGACGTTCGGGCGCTCTGCTATTATTCCCCTTACCCCTGCGGGCAGGGGTGTTTGTTGCCCAGATTCGAATTGGTCGATTCAGACCACTTGGATATTGAAAGGATGGCGGCTAGTGGTTAAGGCACTCAAGATTGAGATATTCGTGCTATGCATGATTGTTCTTATCGGGCTTGCCGTGCGAAGTCGTCGCTCCTTGTTCTCGAGCACCCAGCAGCTATTGTTTAGCATGCTTGGCTACACCTCTGCCGCGTACATATTATTCGATATGGTCTGGACGCTTTCGGACGGTGTGGACGGCACGTTGGGCATTGCTGCCAACTGGATTTCCAACGCGGTTTCGTTTTCGCTCTTTGCCGTCGCGTGTCTCATTTGGTTTATCTATTCCGAGACGGTGCAGGGTTCTCGCCTTTTGACCTCGCGCTATAGGGTGGTGCTTGTAGCGTTGCCTACGGCTCTGGTGGTCGTGCTGGCGTTTACCAGTTACTGGACGCACGCCCTGTTCTATATCGATTCGCAGGGTGTGTATCGTCGCGGCTTTGCCTATATGATCCAGCCCATCGTCAGCTACTGTTACGTTATACATACGTCCCTGCATGCGTTTGTGCAATCTCGCAGGGTCGAGAGTCTGCAGACGAAGGCCATCTATCGAACCTTGGCATTTTTCGCCATTCCGGCCCTGGTGGGTGGTACCTTTCAGGTCGTATGCTCGATGCCCGGCCTTTGTGTCGGCATAATGATTAGCATGTTGCTGCTCTACATCATCTACCAGGAGCAGCTCATCTCGACCGACCCGTTGACTGGCCTCAACAATCGCAACCGTTTTGAGACCTATATGTTGTCGCTCTTCTCAAATGTGGATCAGGCCGAAGACGTGTATCTGCTTATGATGGACGCCGACGGCTTTAAGCAGATTAACGACCGGTATGGACATGTGGAGGGCGACCATGCTCTTCAGGTTGTTGCGACGGCGCTCAAGGATGTCTGCTCGGCGTCTGGTGGCTTTATCGCGCGTTATGGTGGCGATGAGTTCGTGGTGCTCTAAAAGGCAGCGGCGGAACAGGATATCATGCATCTGTGCGCGACAATCAACGACGAGCTCGCGCATGCCGAGGTGCCGTATGCATTGCGGATGTCCATCGGTTGCGCGCGGGTCGGCGATAGTGTTGATACCTGGCAAGACTTACTTCGCGCTGCCGATGCGGAGCTCTATCGCGTCAAGGCCGAGAAAAAGAAAGCCGGCGTACAAATACGCTAGAAAAGGGGCATACGACCGCATTGATGGTCGTGCGCCCTTTTTGCGTTTGCGGGGGCCACCGGCCATAACGCCCAGGCGCGGTGCGGCAAGACGAGCGTCTGCCGCCGCGGCTCGGTACGAAATCAACGAGAATCAGTGTGCTCCATTAAGCTAAAGTGTGTGAAGGCTCTCTCTAAAAAGGTGAGCTCGCTAGGCTTTTTTGGGTTTGTTGACGATGATTATGCCGCCGCAGACCAACAGCAGGGCAACAAGTACGGTAACGGGGCTCGTGCCAGCGCCCTCGCCGAGCAGCAGCGCGCTCAGCAGTACGCCAAAGACCGGGTTCATAAACCCAAAGACCGAGACGCGGCTGACGGGGTTGACGGCAAGCAGGCGCGACCACAGCGAGTAGGCGACCGCGGAGATAAGCGACATGTAGATGATGAGCGCGATGGCGGGGGCAATTTCGGTGGGGGACAACGTGCCGCCCATCAAAAACCCGATGGCGGTAAGGACCACGCCACCGACTAAAAACTGCCAGCCGGCGAGCAAGACGCCGTCGTGCTCGCGCGAGAAGATGCCAATGAGGCAGGTCGACAGGGCGCCCGCAACAGTGGAAGCCAAGATAAAGCCCTCGCCATCGAGCCTGAAGCCAAAGGTGCCATCTGTGCCCGAGAGGTTGACGAGCGCGACGCCGGCAAAGCCCAGCGCACAGCCAAGCACCTTGGCCGTATTGAGCTTCTCGGTGTGAAATGCCAGGGCGGCAAAGAGGATTGCGAGGAAGTTGGCGCTGGCCTCGATGATGGAGCTCGACATGGCGCTGGCGCGCGAGAGGCCCAGATAGAAAAAGAAGTACTGCCCGATAGTCTGGAAGAGCGACAAGACAAAGATGGGCTTGATGTCGCGAGCCTGCGGAATAAGGGGGCGGCGTTGGGCCGCACTCATCCCAACGATAACCAGGGCGCCGGCAAGCGTGAAGCGCAAGCCCGCAAAGAGCAGCTGCGAGGCGCTATCGTGCGCCGGGATACCAAAGAGTGCGTAGCCGATCTTGATGCAGGGAAAGGCCGATCCCCAGAGTGCACAGCAAACAAGACAGCCCAGGATGAGTCCGGGCAGGGTGGCGAGATACGGCTTGCGGCTTTCCATGATGTCCTTCCTGCATGCGCGAAGCAAAAAAGAACCCGCCACCGGATGTGTCGGTGGCGGGTGTTGTTACCCGAAGGGATTGTACCCGATGGGAAAGGTTTAAGCGAAGTAGGCCACGCCGCTCTCAAAGATCGGCATGAACTTATCGCCGGGGACATGCTCGGGCACGTTGCGGTACAGGTTGTCGCCGCGACGCTCGGCATGGCCCATCTTGCCCAGGACGCGGCCGTCGGGGCTCGTGATGCCCTCGATGGCGAGTGCGGAGCCGTTGGGGTTGACGGAGAGATCCATGCTGGGCTTACCGTTCTCGCCCACGTACTGCGTGGCGACCTGGCCGTTGGCGATCAGCTGGGCGAGCACTTCATCGTTGGCGACAAAGCGGCCCTCGCCGTGGCTGATGGCGACGGTGTAGGGGTCGTCCAGGCTGCACTGCGACAGCCACGGGGACAAGTTGGACGAGATGCGGGTGCGCACCAGACGGCTCTGGTGGCGACCGATGGCGTTGAACGTCAACGTGGGCGCATCGGGCGTGGCGTCGACGATGTCGCCGTAGGGCACCAGACCGAGCTTGATCAGGGCCTGGAAGCCGTTGCAGATGCCCAGCATCAGGCCATCGCGGGCCTTGAGCAGGTCGCGGACTGCCTCGGTGACCTCGGGAGCGCGGAAGAACGCTGTGATGAACTTGGCGGAGCCGTCGGGCTCGTCGCCGCCCGAGAAGCCGCCGGGGATCATGACGATCTGGCTTGCGCGGATGCGGCGGGCAAGCTCGTGGGTGCTCTCGGCGACGGCCTCGGGCGTGAGGTTGTTGATCACGAAGGTGTCGGCCTCGGCACCGGCGGCGCGGAAGGCACGGGCGCTATCGTACTCGCAGTTGTTGCCGGGGAACACGGGGATAACCACGCGCGGGCGGGCGATCTTGGCGCCGGCGTACACGTGGATGTCCTTGGCGCGGAAGTCGATGGTCTCGACCTCGGGGGTCTCGTCGGCGCTGCGGTAGGCAAAGACACTCTCGATGCCGCTCTCCCAGGCCTCCTGAAGCTTGGAGAGCTCGATGACCTCGGAGCCAGTATCGATGACGTAACCCTCAACGGTGGTGCCCAGGGGCTCGACGACAACGCCGTCGGCGACCTCGGGCAGCTCGGCGTCATCGGCGAGCTCGACGATAAAGCTGCCGTAGAGCGGGGTGAAGAGGCTCTCCACGTCCACATCCTCGGCAAGCTCGATACCGATCTGGTTGCCGACGCACATCTTAAAGAGGCTCTCGGCGCCGCAGCCGTAGCCGGGCGTGGATATGGCCAGGGCGTTGCCGGTAGCAGTGAGCGCCTCGACGGCGTCAAACGCGGCGAGCAACTGCTGGGCGTCGGGACGGTAGTCCTCGCCATAGGTGGCGGGGGCGATGCGGACGACGCGGTGCGTGAGGCCCTTGAACTCGGGCGAGACGGCGCGGGCGGCCTTGCCCACGGCGACGGCGAAGCTGATCAGGGTCGGCGGAACGTTGAGCTCGCCGGTCTCGTCCTCAAACGAACCGCTCATGGAGTCCTTGCCGCCGATGGCGCCGGCACCCAGGTCGACTTGGGCCATGAGGGCGCCCAGGACGGCTGCCGTGGGCTTGCCCCAGCGCTCGGCCTCGGTGCGCAGACGCTCGAAGTACTCCTGGAAGGAGAGATAGGCGCGCTTGTGCTCAAAGCCGGCGGCAACGAGCTTGGCGATGGACTCGACCACGGACAGGTAGGCGCCCGCAAACTGGTCGGCCTCCATCAGATAGGGGTTGAAGCCCCATGCCATGGCACTCGCCGTGGTGGTCTCGCCGTCCACGGGGAACTTGGCGACCATGGCCGAGCTTGGGGTAAGCTGCATCTTGCCGCCAAAGGGCATGAGCACGGTCGCGGCGCCGATGGTGGAGTCGAAGCGCTCGGAAAGGCCCTTGTTGGAAGCGACGTTGAGGTCGGTGACGAGCGAGGTCATGCGCTCGGCGAGCGTGGTGCCGGCCCAGCTGGGCTGCCACACGCTGCGGGCACAGACGTGGGCGACCTGGTGCTTGGGCGCACCGTTGGAGTTGAGGAACTCGCGGGACAGATCGACGATGGCGACGCCGTTCCATGCCATGCGCATGCGCGGCTCGGCGGTAACCTCGGCGATAACGGTCGCCTCCAGGTTTTCCTCGGCGGCGTAGCCCATGAACTCCTCGACGTCACCGTCGGCGACGGCGCAAGCCATGCGCTCCTGGGACTCGGAGATAGCGAGCTCGGTGCCGTCCAGGCCGTCGTACTTCTTGGTCACGGTGTCCAGGTCCACGTACAGGCCGTCGGCAAGCTCGCCCACGGCGACTGAGACGCCGCCGGCGCCAAAGTCGTTGCAGCGCTTGATCAGACGGCAGGCGTCGCCGCGGCGGAACAGGCGCTGCAGCTTGCGCTCGACCGGGGCGTTGCCCTTCTGGACCTCGGCGCCCGAGGTCTCGATGGACTCGGTGTTCTGGGTCTTGGAGGAGCCGGTGGCGCCGCCGATGCCGTCACGGCCGGTGCGGCCGCCCAACAGGATGATCTTGTCGGTGGGGGCGGGGCACTCGCGACGCACGTGGTTTGCCGGGGTAGCGCCCACGACGGCGCCAACCTCCATGCGCTTGGCCACGTAACCGGGGTGATAGAGTTCGTTGACCTGACCGGTGGCAAGGCCGATCTGGTTGCCGTAGCTGGAGTAGCCGGCGGCGGCAGTGGTCACGAGCTTGCGCTGCGGCAGCTTGCCCTCGAGCGTCTCGGAAACCGGGACGGTGGGGTCGCCGGCGCCGGTGACGCGCATGGCCTGGTACACATAGCTGCGGCCCGAGAGCGGGTCGCGGATGGCGCCGCCCACGCAGGTGGCGGCACCGCCGAAGGGCTCGATCTCGGTCGGGTGGTTATGGGTCTCGTTCTTAAAGAGGAACAGCCAGTCCTGGTCCTCGCCATCGACATCGACCTTCACCTTGACGGTGCAGGCGTTAATCTCCTCGGACTCGTCAACATCGGTCATGACGCCGGTCTTCTTAAGGTACTTAGCGCCGATGGTGCCCATGTCCATGAGGCAGACGGGCTTGGCGTCGCGGCCGAGTTCGTGGCGCATCTCCATGTAGCGGTCGAAGGCCTGCTGCACCACGGCGTCGTCGATCGTCACGTCGTCCAGGACGGTGCCGAAAGTGGTGTGGCGGCAGTGGTCGGACCAATAGGTGTCGATTACGCGGATCTCGGTGATGGTGGGGTCGCGGTCCTCATCGCGGAAGTATTGCTGGCAGAAGGCGATGTCCGCCTCGTCCATGGCAAGGCCGCGATCGGCGATAAAGGCGGCAAGGCCGGCCTCGTCGAGCTTGCGGAAGCCGTCGAGCACCTCGACGGGCTGGGGCTCGGGAGTCTCCATGTACAGCGTCTCGGGCAGGTCGAGCGAGGCGATGCGGGCCTCGACGGGATTCACCACGTAGTGCTTGATGGCCTCGATGGCGGCCTCGTCCAGAGCGCCCGAGATCATATAGACCTTGGCGGAGCGCACGGCGGGGCGCTCACCCTGGCTGATGAGCTGCACGCACTCGCTGGCGGAGTCGGCGCGCTGGTCAAACTGGCCAGGCAGGAACTCGACGGCAAAGACGGCGCCATCGCTTGCGGGGAGTTCGTCGTAGGTCACATCGACCTGGGGCTCGCTAAAGACGGTCGGCACGCAGGAGCGGAAAAGCTCCTCGTCGATGCCCTCGACGTCGTAGCGGTTGATGATCCTCAGGGCCTCGATGCCCTTGATGCCGAGAATTTCGGTCAGCTCGCCCTTGAGCTGCTGAGCCTCGACGTCGAACCCGGGTTTCTTCTCCACGTAGATACGAGAGACCATTGGTTCCTGCCTTCCTGATCGGTTGGGCGTACGGTACGGTATGCGGCAGCGGTCGGTTTACGGGACAAGCCTCGCGGTCGCCTTGAGCCACATGTTTGTAAACCTCACTATGATACGACAGCTCGCGGCGCGTTGAGGACGGCGAGGGTGCTACAGTGAAGCGCAAACAAGAGAAAGGCATCACATGGCATTCGTTTCGCTCGCCATCATCGCACTCGTGGCCTTTGCGAGTCCTTTTATCGCCTCGGCGATTCCTGGAAAACCCGTTCCCGAGACGGTCTTTTTGCTCGTGCTCGGCGCGGTGCTGGGACCCCATATGCTCGGCGTCATCCATGTAGATGCTGAGGTCTCGCTTGTGTCCGAGCTGGGCCTGGCCTTTTTGTTCCTGCTTGCCGGCTTTGAGATCGACCCCAAGAGCATCACGGGCGTCGAGGGGCGCTACGGCTTGGCGACGTGGACCGTCACGTTTGGTATCGCCTGGCTTGCCGTACGCTTTACCCCGTGGTTCTCGGTCAGTCATTTCGACGGTATCGCCGTGACGCTTGCCCTCACTTCGACGGCGCTCGGTACGCTCGTGCCCATCATGCGTGAGCGCTCGCTCACCGGCACGCGCGTGGGCGACTCGATTCTCGCGTATGGCACCTGGGGTGAGCTCGGCCCTGTGCTCGCCATGTCGGTGCTGCTGTCTGCCCGCACCGGCATCCAAACGCTTGTAATCCTTGGCCTGTTTGCGGTGGTCTGCGTGTTGCTGGCCGTGGTCCCGAGCCGCTCCAAGCGCGTCGGCAGCCGCTTCTTTGCGTTTGTCGAGGAACGCGCCGATACCACGTCGCAGACCTTCGTGCGCCTGACGGTGCTCATCCTGGTCACGCTCGTGGCGTTCTCGGCCGTCTTTGATCTCGACATCGTGTTGGGTTCTTTTGCCGCCGGCTTTGTCTTGCGCTACATCATCCCCGAGGGCAACCATACGCTCGAGACCAAGCTCGATGGCCTGGCCTACGGCTTTTTGATTCCGGTATTCTTTACCGTATCGGGCGCAAAGATCGATCTGACGGCCGTGGCGTCGCGCCCGTGTCTGCTCGTGGGCTTTATCGTGGCGTTGTTGATTATTCGTGCCGTTCCCATTCTCATCTCTATGAGCATTTGTCCTGCGACGCGCGATGTGTCGGCGTATGGTCGCATTACCGTGGCCCTGTACTGCACCACGGCCCTGCCGATCATCGTTGCCGTGACAAGCGTTGCCGTCAACGCGGGCGCGCTGTCGCAAGATATTGCGTCGGTCATGGTTGCCGCCGGTGCCATCACGGTGTTCTTGATGCCGTTGCTCGCGCAGCTCTTCTACCGCGTGGTCGACGCCGCGCCGGTCGCCGCCGTGGCAGAAGTTGCCGAGCATCCATCCGATGCGCTCGACATCCTGCGCGCCCATCACGATTTGGCGAGCCTGCTCGCACGTGAGCACGAGCTGCTGACTTCGCATGGCCATGGTCGCGTATTCGAGGGCTTGCCTACGCTCGATACGATTGCCGAGCGCCTTTCCGCCGAGGCAGCGAGCGGCCACATCGATGCCCGCATCGTGGACGCGGCTCATCTTCTTGCCGATAAGACCTATGGAGACGAGGTCGACCCGTCCGAGCTGACCCCGCGCGAGCGTCGCCGCCTGGAGCGCGCCAAGCTCGCCGTGCGCGAATACCGCCGCCGCATGCTGGAGCTCTATGCGCGCGATGAAGCCCAGGACGACGACGGCAAATAACGAGATGCTTCCCTAGGGGAAGCCGCGTCCCGCTTTAAAGACCCGAAACGGGACGCAGTTTCCGGAACAAGGCCCTTTGGAAAGTGCATCCCGGAATAGACGCTCAGAGCGGGACATAGTTTCCGCGAGAAGCCCGTTGCGGAAAGTGCACCCCATTCTGAG
>CABUMU010000028.1 GCA_902492855.1 uncultured Collinsella sp.
GAGCACACGACGGTAACCGAGCTGCAGCCCAGTCTGTCCGATGTCGTGTGCGCAAACAAAAAACTGCAGATTGGCTTTATCGTTGCGCTCGTGGTACTGGCGCTGCTGTCGGGCTTTGTGGCTCGTCCGCATTTCGCCGATACCAAAACTTGGGACTCCACCATCGAGGTTATCGACCAAAAGAAAGGCAACGTTTTGGCGCTCACGACCTCGTGCGTTGCTCTATCTGCGGGTATTACGGCGCTGCCGGGTGATACGGGAACGCCGGTTGCCGAGCAGCTCGCACAGCTTTCAGGCAACCTTGGTATCGTGCTTGCCGTGCTCTATCTCGAGAAATACCTGCTAACCATTTTGTGGTCGGTTGGCTTGGGCATCTTAATCCCGTTTGCGTTGGTGCTCTTTGCGGTGTCGCTCGGCATTCACGGGCGCTGGAGCACGAGCACTGTCCTGCGCCGTGTGGCGACGCGCGTACTGGTGGTTGCCGTGATCGGCATGGCGCTCGTGCCCGCGAGCGTATGGGTGTCGCAAAAGGTCGATGAAACGTATCGCGTAAGTAATGAGCAAGCTGAGCAAAAGGCTGCGGACGCTGCGGACGCGGCCGACACCACGGACAAGTCAGCCGAGACCAGCTCAAAATCGAACAAGAAAAAATCCGAGACCACGGCGTCCAAAAACGTGCTCGAGCAGTTGACTGATGGGGCCTCGAGCCTTGTTACGTCGGTGACCAGCGGTGCCAAGCAGATGACCGACGAGATCGTGCAGCAGGTGACCGACCTCATCGAAGGCGTCATCGTGATGATCGTGACCTCGTGCGTTATCCCGCTGCTGGTGCTCGTGGCGTTCCTGTGGCTGGGACACGTACTGCTGGGGATCGATATCTCCGGCCCGGCGAACTATTTGACGGGCCGCTTTCTGAGTGCTCCGTCCAAGCATGCCAAAAAGGGTGGGCAGTCCGAGTAGCTAAAACAGCTGTATATACCGGGGAATACCGCCGAAGGGCGGCCGAGACACGTTCTTGGCCGCCCTTTTGTTTGTTGAACACATGGTCGCTACGTCCGCGCCCGGCTCAAACGGTCAGCAATCATCCGTGAACGATATTTGTTCAAAAAAGAACAAAGATAAACAAATAGTTGTTGCAGTTACTGTTCGAATGTGTTCAAATAAACATGAACAGTGAAGAACCGCACATTCAGATGCCCGGACCTGAACGCGATTCAACACTTCCAAACAGAAACTACGCACCTGCGTATCTCTCAAGGAGGATGTCATGAGGGTTGTAATCGCTTCCGATGCCGACGGTATGTCGATGAAGGAGTCCATCAAGGAGATGCTCGTCGCCGACGGTCACGAGGTCGTCGACTATTCCGAGACCCCTGCCGCGGACTTTGTCGATTCCGCGACCGCCGTTGCCAAGGACCTGCTGGAGCACAAGGATTCCCAGGGCTTTGCATTCGATAAGTACGGCGTCGGCTCCTATATGGCCGCCGTCAAGATCAAGGGCATGGTCGTCGCCAACATTTCCGACGAGCGTTCCGCTTATATGACCCGCGAGCACAACGGCTCGCGCATGGTCACCATGGGCCCGGGCGTTGTGGGCACCGAGGTCGCCAAGAAGATCGCCCGCGAGTTCCTGCGTGCCCAGTACGCCGGCGGCCGTCACCAGATCCGTGTCGACATGCTCAACAAGATGGCCTAACGAGAGCCACCGAGAACTCGAACTTCTACCTCAACTTGTGAATTCAGACGAAAGGACGTTCTGATGAAGAAGACCATCGCAATCGGTTGCGACCATATCGTTACGGACGAGAAGATCTATCTGGCCGACCGCCTGGAGCAGGCTGGCTACAAGGTGCTCGACTGCGGCACCTACAGCCACACCCGTACGCACTATCCCATCTATGGCAAGGCCGTGGGCGAGGCTGTTGCCAGCGGCAAGGCCGACTTTGGCGTGGCCCTGTGCGGCACCGGCATCGGCATCACCAACGCCGTCAACAAGGTTCCCGGCGCCCGCTGCGCCCTGGTCCGCGACATGACCTCTGCCCTGTATGCCCGTCGCGAGCTCAACGCCAACATCGTGGGCTTTGGCGGCAAGATCACCGGCGAGTTCCTGATGGCCGATATCATGCTTGCCTTCCTGGAGGAGCCCTACGAGAAGACTCCCGAGCACGATGCCCTGATCGCCAAGATCGATGCCTGCAATAAGGCCGACGCCGAGGCTCAGGCTGACCCGCACTTCTTTGACGAGTTCCTCGAGAAGTGGGACCGCGGCGAGTACCACGACTAAGGAGGTTACGCGGTTTTACCAAACCGCGTAACGGGTCGACGCTGCGCGCCGCCCAGGCACCCCATCTCGCCGCTCAAACCGTCGCTCGCGTACATGAAGTACGCGTCGCTCCTCTTTCGCGGCGACCTGGGGCACCTGAGCGCCGCTCGCTGACGTTTGAGTGACCTGTGAGATCGCCCCTGTTGTTGCGAAGTGTTCTGGTACGGCGGGCTGCTCCGATAACACGTTTGCTTGCTTGGCTTGAGTGCTTCGCTCTTGGCTGTACTTGGCGATTTGAAGCTTTTTAATTGACGGCTCGCGTTTCTGTGAGGGGGCGCGGGCCGGTTTTCTATCAGCCCTATTGACTTGGCGGGCTGTCGTAAGAAAGGGAAGGCTCCTATGGAGTTTGTTCTTGATAACGGTTCTATCCGCGTAGCACTGAGCACGGCGGGCGGGTCGTTCACTTCTATTGCGGCCAACGGCCGTGAGTACCTGTGGCAGGGCGACCCGGCGGTGTGGTCGGGCCAGGCACCCATTTGTTTCCCGATCTGCGGCGGCCTTCGTGACGGTCGCGCAATGACCATGGGCGGCCGCGAGGTCAAGCTCGCCCGCCACGGCTTTGCTCGCAAGCAGGAGTGGAAGCTCGAGGAGCAGAGCGACAACATGGTTGCGCTGAGCTTAAGCTCTGCCGACCATGCCGAGTTGCTCGAGCAGTACCCGTATCCGTTTAAGATCGTTGCTCGTTACACGATCGATGCGGAGAAGGTGGCCGTGTCGTACGAGGTGACCAATGAGGGCGCCGAGGACATGCCGTTCTTTGTGGGCGGTCACCCTGGCTTTAAGTGCCCGCTTGACGAGGGCGAGTCCTACGACGACTACGAGCTCCGTTTTGAGCAGCGCGAGGCCGCCGAGCTCTGTACTGCCGTTCCCTCGACGGGCCTGATTGATGTTGAGCATCGCAGCAAGAACCCGATGGTTGGCCATGACCTGCCGCTGACCCACGAACTCTTCGACTTTGCGGAGACCATCTTTGACGTGCTCGAGAGCCGTGTGGTTACGTTGACCAAGAAAACCGAGGACAAGGGCGTGCGCCTGACGTTCCCCGATATGCCGTACCTGATTGTATGGAGCAAGCCCGAGGGCGACTTTGTGGCTGTTGAACCGTGGGGTGGTCTGTCCACCTGCTCCGACGAGGACGATATTTTGGAGCACAAGCGTGGCTGCCTGGTGGCCAAGCCGGGAGAGACCGTCACCCGCGGCTTTGAGATCGAGATCCTTTAACGAGCTATCGTATGTTTGGGGCCGCGCGTGTCGTGCCCCGGAAACAGGAGTTCAATATGATTCTGACCGTTACCATGAACCCGTCGATTGATACGCGCTATCAGCTCGACAAGTTGATCATCGACGATGTTAACCGTGTGACGCCCGAAAAGACCGCTGGCGGCAAGGGCCTCAACGTGAGCCGCGTGCTGCTGCAGCTGGGCGACGACGTGCTCGCGACCGGTCTGCTCGGCGGCCACATGGGTGCCTATATGGCCGAGCTCATGGATGCCGACGGCGTCAAGAACGACTTTGTGCCCATCGCCGGTGAGACGCGCATTTGCCTGAATATTCTGCACGAGGGTAATCAGACCGAGCTTTTGGAGAGCGGCCCGCAGATCGCTCCGGCCGAGCTCGAGGCCTTTACGGCCAAGTTTGCCGAGCTTGCAGCGAAGGCGGACGTTGTGACGCTTTCGGGCTCGCTGCCGCGTGGCGTCGATGCCGGCTACTATGCCGAGCTCGTCAAGATCGCCGAGGAGTCGGGCGCCAAGGTGCTGCTCGACACTTCGGGTGCATCGCTGGAGGCCGCGCTGGAGTCCGACGCTAAGCCTGAGCTCGTAAAGCCCAACCTGACCGAGATTAACGGCCTGCTGGGTACGTCCTTTACGACCGATGATGTCGATGCCCTGCGCGAGGCGCTTGCCGCCGATGGCCGCTTTGCCGGTATTCCCTGGGTTGTCGTTTCGATGGGAGCTGCCGGTTCGGTGGGCTTCCATGAGGGCCGCGCGTTCCGCGCCAAGACGCCTGCGATTGCGGCTGTGAACGCGACGGGTTCCGGTGACTCGACCATCGCCGGTTTTGCGCATGCCATTGCTGCTGGTGCCGACGACGTCACCGTGCTCAAGACCGCCAATACCTGCGGTAAGCTCAACGCCATGGATCCCAAGACCGGCCACCTGGTCATGGACCGCTGGGACGAGATCTACAACAACGTTGAAGTAACGGAGCTTTAGGGTTACGCGGTTTTACCAAACCGCGTAACCAGCCGACGCTGCAAGCCCGCCAGAGCGGCAATCTGCCTTTCAGCTTCAGCGGCATGACCAGAAGGTCAATGCCGCCTCGCTTCAAGGCACCTTGCTCGCTTTGGCGGGCTTTCGCTGTCGTGGCCAAAACATCGGCGTGGTCATTGGGGACGTTCTTAAATGAATGCGGCAGATAGGGACGTTCCTTTTCTGCCGGCAGTTTGGGACACTCCTTACGGGACACCCCCTCCACAGCGCCTATGCCAGCTTGTCGATTTGCCCAATCTCCCAGAGCGGAATGTTGACGAGCGTGCCCTCGTCTCTATATGCCGCTAACGATGTTCTCACGCAGCGCTCGAGCTTGAACTTCTCGCAGGCAATCCTCAGGCTCTTTGCTTTGAGGTTCTCTGCCGCCTTGACCTCGAGCGGAAGCACGGTCCCCGCATGGTCGATGGCAAAGTCAGTCTCTGCATTGCCGGAGGAGGATGACCAATACGCGGGAGTTTTGCCTTGGAGCAAAAGCTCCTGTGCGACGTATTGCTCGGTCAGCGAGCCTTTGAACTCCGTAAAAACAGCGGGCCCGTTCAGAACGATGGCCGGAGAGAGACCGGAGAGCGCTCCGAGGATGCCGGTGTCGATGCAGAACAGTTTGAAGCCCGAGAGGTCTTCGTAGCTCGAGAGCGGCGCCTTTAGAGCGGAAACACGTGGCACCTTATGAACGATTCCGTAGTCCGTGAGCCACTGGAGGCTTTCCTCGAAATCGCGTGCGCGCGCCCCGGGACGAAGGGCGCCATAGACAAACTTCTTGTTCTCCTTTGCAAGCTGGCCGGGAAGGGATTTCCAAACCAACCTCATGCGCTCGACGATGCGGGCGGGTGCATGTTTGCCAAAATCGGATTCGTAAGCCTCGATGATTTGCTGCTGAAGCCTTCGGGCTTCGATGAAGTCGCGTGTCTCGGCGAAAGCGGAGACAACTTCGGGCATACCGCCGACAACAAGGTATTCCTTGAGCAAGTGCTCGAGCTTTTCGGTAACGTTTGCTAGAAGGTCCATGTCTGCGGCAAGGATGGCGTCGGCGAGCGGGTCGCCGTCGACGGCACGAACGAACTCGGCGAACCCCATGGGACGCATGGTGAGCTGGTCGATTTTGCCGACGGGAAATGACTCGTTTTCGCGTCGGAGCGCGAGGCCCATATAGGAACCGGCTGCTACGATGTGGTATTCGGGTGCAAGCTCGTTGAAGTACTTGAGCGAGGTGATCCCGCGCGGGGCCTCTTGGATCTCGTCGAAGATGATGAGCGTGTCTGCTGGCGTTACAGTTTGGCCACGTAGGAGTTCTATCTGGGAGATGATGCGCTTGGGGTCGAGGTCCCCATCGAACAGCGAGCGTGTGCTCGGCTCGAGCATAAAGTCAAAACGAATGACGTTTCGATACTGCTGGCTTGCGAATTCGTTAAGAAGCCAAGTCTTTCCTGTCTGGCGGGCTCCCTTAAGCAAGAGAGGTTTGCGATTCGTCCTTGATTTCCAAGCGATAAGTTCGCTCATAAGCTGTCGCTGCATATTGCCTCCCAACCCTCTCGGTTAGTATAAGGCCATTTGGGTGTTTCCATCGGAAAATGTGCGAGACAACCACGTTTTTCCATCGGAAAATGTGCGAGACAACCACGTTTTTCCATCGGAAAATGTGGTAGGAAACTCATTGGGTGGGCGGAAAAAGTAGTCAAAAAAGCCCCGTCCCAAATGAGCTGCTCTGCAGTTGACGGCGTCCAAAAGAAACGAGCCCGCATCCCTGGGGAACACGGGCTCGCAAGCAATCACATGGTAGGGGCGGTGGGACTCGAACCCACAATCCTTGCGGCGAGAGATTTTAAGTCTCCTGCGTATGCCAATTCCGCCACGCCCCCGTGAGACTAGAAGTCTAGCACAAGCCGTCCGTTACGCGTTGACGGCCATCGAGTGTTGGCCCGACTTTTCCAGGAACTCCTGGAACTTGGCCTCGTCGCCCTTGTTTTGGTATTGCAGGGCCAACAGGTACTCCAGGCGGCAGCGCTTGACCGGGTCGTCGCCGACATCCTCGAGCATGCGCTCCAGCTCGGGAATGTCGTTGTGGCGCTTGAGGATCATCGTGTCGTACATCAGCTGACACTCGTGTGCAACCGCCTCGGCTTGACCGCCCTCAAAGCCCTTGATCTCGTGCAGAAGCTCCTTGGACTTTTTGCGGTCCTCCTGGCCAACGTAGTAGTTAAAGGCTTTGATCACCAGATCGACGCGCTGCATCTTGGGCAGATTGAGCCCCAGCAGCAAATCGAACATCTCATCGGCGCGCTTATGGTCCTCGCGCAGCAGATAGGAGTTCAGGCGCAGGTAGTCGCGGTTGTAGCGCGGGTACAGCATGCTGGTGAGTTTGCCGTCGAGCAAACGATCGAACTCGTCCCACTGCTTGGCAGCCATAAGCTGCTGCAGGCGCTTAAACGTGGTGCGTTTTTTGACGCTAAAGAACACCGACACGGCGATGCAGATGATAACGACGGCGGTCCAGAGTGTGCGGGAATCGGGCATATTAGGGTCCTTAGTCGCTTGTAAAACAAGCGGTATGACAACACGTACTAGATGTATTATACGCAGCGCGCAAGCAAACTAGCATAAAAGCTCATCGAGGCCGAGTGCCATCGCTCGCTGCGGTACACTTACCTAAAGTAAACCATGAAGGGAGATATTACCTATGAAGAAGATCGTTTTGGCTTGCGGTGCTGGCGCTGCTACTTCCACGCTCGTTGCCCAGAAGGTCGCTACCATGCTCGACGCTAACGGTTATGCCGGCAAGTATGAGATCGTGCAGTGCGCCATCTCCGAGGCCAAGGACGCTTGCGACGAGGGCGCCGACCTGCTGATCGCCACCACCGTTGCCCCCGAGGGCCTCACCTGCCCGTACGTGAGCGGCGTGCCCTTCATGACCGGCATGAACCGCGTCGCTGCCGAGAAGGCCGTTCTCGACGTTATGGCTCAGTAGGCGCTGCCTGTATGAATGAGCAGAACGCCAATCCGGTCGAGCTCTTTGGCATGCGCGTTGCCCATGTGGGCATTAACGCCACTGACCCGGCAGATGCCTTGGAGATCGCGGAGCTGTTCTCGACGATGATGGGCCTGCCTGTTATCGAGACCCCCGTTTCGTACTTTAATGATTCGCTGGTCGAGATCATGAAGCAGAACGGTCGTGGCACCAAGGGCCACATCGGCTTTGCCGTTAACGACATCGATGCAGCTGAGAAGTGGTTTGCCGAGCGCGGGCTCGAGGTCAACGAGGAGTCGCGCGCGCTGCTGCCCGACGGTGGTACCAAGCTCGTGTACTTTAAGCGCGAGTTCGCCGGTTTCGCCGTGCACCTGTGCCGCGAATAGCGCACAAGCTGCCATAGCTAGCAAAAAGGGATAGGGCCGCGTGGCCCTATCCCTTTATTTATGCCGAGGGGCTTCCTAGCGCGGCAGGCGAATCGTAAAGCGGCTGCCGACGCCCTCGACCGAGGTCACGCCGATGACGCCGCCATGGCTATCGACGATCCACTTGGCAATGGCAAGCCCCAGACCCGAGCCCTGTGCGCCGGCATCGCGTGCGTTGTCGGCGCGGTAGAACCGTTCAAACGCGTGAGCTGCGGATTCCTGGTTCATGCCGATGCCCTCGTCCTCAACACTTATGTCGATCGTGCCCGCGCCCGCATCCGGCGTTATGCCAAATGTGACGGTCGTTCCCGCATCCGAGTACTTGGCGGCGTTTTGCACGATCACACGCAGGGCTTGCTTCACGAGCGCCACGTCGACGGGCGCATCGCAGCGCGGGTCGCTGACAAGCGCGGCGTCGTATGCCAGCTGATACGTGTGCGCGGTATCGATCATCTGCGATTCCTCGCATACCTCGCCGACCAGTGCGGCCAGGTTGGTATCCGCACGCCGCAGGACCGTGCGTCCGGCATCGCCGCGCGCCAAAAACAGCAGCTGCTCCACGAGCTCCTGCATGTGCTCGCTTTCGGCCTTGAGGGACGCGATGGATTCTGCCAGCACGTCCGGGTCGTCTTTGCCCCAGCGGTCGAGCATGTTTACGTAGCCCTGAATCACCGCGATGGGCGTGCGCAGCTCGTGGCTTGCATCGTTGACAAAGCGCATCTGCTGCAGCTTGGCCTCTTGCATCTGGCGCAGCAGGCGGTTGAGTGCGACCTCGATGCTTGCCAGGTCGGCATCGCCGGTGGTGACGCTTGGTGAGTCGACGCTTGCGCGCACGATGGCCTGCTCCAGCGTTTCCATCTTGCCGCCGGAGAGCTGCATGCGGCCGAGCTCGTCCACGCGCAAGGCCAGATCGTTGAGAGGCGCCATGGTGCGGCGTACGCGCCTCGCGCCGCCGAGCATGTTGAGTACGCTGATGACCTGCCAACCCACAACGGCAAGGTAGAGAGGCCATAGCGCGACGAGGTCCTGTGCGAGGGGGAAAGTCTTGGTGGTACGCGCAAACTCGACGGTATAAGTGAGCGTTGTCAGGTCCCAGCCGCGCGCGGGCTTCAGCGACATGCCGCGAACGGTGGCGCTGGGGATCCATCCTGCGGTAAACGTGTCGTCGGGCAGTGTCTGGTTGTATCCATAGACGAGGATCGCCGCCGCAATCACTACCAGCAACAGATCGAGCCAGATGTAGCTCATCAGACGGCGCCACATATAGCTCCAGTTGATGGCGCGGGCGATGGAGGTGACGCGCTTGGCCTCGGCGTTACGCACGGCAGACATAGCCCACCCCGCGCACGGTCTGGATGATGCGGGCGCTGCCGGCGTCCTCGATCTTGGCACGCAGGTGCGCGATGTGTACGTCGACGTTGTTGGTGTCGCCCACGTATTCGTAGCCCAGCGCTTCGTGCGCGATGCGCTCGCGCGTGAGCACGGTCTCGGCATGCGCCATAAGCAGGGCGAGGACGTCGAACTCGCGGGCCGTGAGCACGATGGGTGAGCCTCCGACCGTGACTTCGCGGCGGTCGGGATCGAGCACAACCGATCCCACGGTGAGTGCGGCGGGGGAGGGCGAGGCGGATGCCTGGGTCGAGCCGCTGACCGGGGGCATCGCGACGGCGCCGACGTCCGCGCCGCCCGCCATGCCCGCCTCAACGCCACCAACGCCCGAAGCCGCCCGCACGGCCTCCGAGCGCTTCAGCGCCACGCGGATCCGTGCGAACAGCTCCTCGATCGCAAACGGCTTGGTCAAGTAATCGTCGGCGCCGGCATCGAGCCCGGCCACCTTGTCCATCACGGCGTCGCGCGCGGTGACCATGATCACCGGCACATCCTTGTGCTTGCGTACGCGCCGCAGCACCTCCATGCCGTTGAGCTGCGGCAACAGCACGTCGAGCAGAATCAAATCGTAGTCGCGCTCCAGTGCCAGGTCCACGGCGGTGCGGCCGTCGGCGGCATGTTCCACCTGGTAGCCCTCGTGCTCCAGCTCGAGCGTCACAAAGCGGGCGATTTTCTCCTCGTCCTCTACGATCAGGATCCGTGCCATGCGTGCCCCCGTCTGTGATTACTTGTCGTCGTTCAGATTTTGCTTGATGTCGTCCGCGGCATCGGCAGCGTGATTCATAAGGTTGTTGATGCTGCCGGGTACGTCGCCGTCGCTATCGATGCGGTAACGCATGCCAAAGAACAGGCCAATCAGCATCAGCCATATCGTGGCGCCCCAGGCAAACAGCGCGACGATGGGGATCAGGATGGGAATGTTGAGGATGATCGCGTCGCGGCGCGTGGCGATAAACTTGGTGTCCAGGCTCAGGCGGAAGAGCTTTTTGAGGTACTCCCACACGCTGTCCATCTTCTTGGAGAAGTCGGTCTTTTCGCTCGACTTTTCGTAGGCTGCCTGCGCGGCGACCATCTCGGCCGAGGGCTCGTCGACCGGCGCGGACTCGGTGGTGGCGTGCGCCGACGTGGTCTGCGTCTTGCCCTGCGACTTGAGCCAAATGATGGCATCCAAAACGTTGCCGTCGGCAGCGTCGAGCGCCGCCTTGGCATCGGTGTAGCTCACGTTGCACTTGGTGCGGATGGTTTCAACTTTTTCGAGGTCGTCCATGACCTGTCCTTTCGTTCGATGGGCGCGAGCGTTGCGTTCGGCGGCCTGCGTTGCGCGGCGCCGCCCCGCCCCTTGTTCGAACTCTATAGTGCAGGTTATAGATTAAGCGATTCTTGAGCCAAGATTAATGTTGGATGAGTTTTTGGGTAGCGGTGGGAAAAGTATTAGACCTCGATAGCGGGGGATGTGGTGCCGGTGCAAAACGGCGTCAAAGGTTGGTCGAGCAGGCGGTTTCTCCATTGATGCCCGCACGGCATGGGACACTTACCCTGCCGCCCTGCTCTGCCGCGGCGGCATGTACCCAAACAACGACCCTCTAAGGAGTTCGATACCAATGAGCGATAACACCAAGCATCTCGCAAAGAAGTGCGTCAAGGACGCGGGGCCGTGCCTCGCGTTGTGCCTTGCCGGCGCAGCGGTCGCGCTGCTGGCTGTTCTGGGGCCATTCGACGTGCTCCGAAGTGCCAGTTCTCTGCACGTTTGCATGGCCCTTGCCGGCGCCATGATGACCGGCGGCGTGCTCGATCTGGTTTTTTGGGTGCTTGACCCGTTTGGATGGAAGAACGAAGGGTAAGCCCTAAGGGATGGAAGGGCTGGAACGGTTGGCTTAGTGATCGTGCAGAATGTGGGCTAGCGACTTACAGGGAAGTGGTAATCCGATGACGGTCTATGTAACAGGCGATATTCATGGCGGCGCTGACATGCAAAAGCTCCGCGATTGGGAGCTTGGGGATAGCCTGGCGAGCGACGACTATCTCATCATCGCGGGCGACTTTGGCTTTCCCTGGGACTTTTCTACCGAGGAATGTGCCGATATTGCTTGGCTGGAGTCGCGCCCCTACACCGTGCTGTTTGTCGACGGCAACCACGAGCGTTTCGATCACTGGGCGGAACGCCCCATGGAGTTGTGGCACGGTGGGCTGACGCAGCGCCTGTCGGATACCTCGCCCATACGGCGCCTGACGCGCGGCGAGGTTTTTGAGCTCGACGGCTCAACGGTCTTTACCATGGGCGGCGCCACGAGCGTGGACAAGGAATACCGCATTCCGTATTCCAGCTGGTGGCCGCAGGAGCTGCCGGACGAGCGCAACTTTGAGGAGGCGCAGGCAAAGCTCGACAGCGTGGGCTGGACGGTCGACTACGTGATCACTCACACCTGCTCTACGCGCATGTTGTCGCCCACGCTCTATCCGGCGCCCGGCTGGAATTATCCCGATGTCGATCGACTCACCACGTTTTTTGACGAGCTGGAGGACCGTCTGGACTACAAGCGCTGGTACTACGGGCATTTTCATCGGGATGTCAACCCGGCCGAGCGCCATACCGTGCTCTACGACTGCATCGTTCGCCTGGGCGACGAACTCCATCCCTGGGATGTTGCATAGGGGTACGGACGCATGAGCTTCGTAGCGAACCAAAACCGATTCGCTAAGGGATTTACTCCCAAGCTGACTTGCGCTCGAGTAACGTTTTCGTAGCTTCTGGCGTGGGGGAGTCAAGTATTTCGCAAAACGCATCGAACCCCTCTGGTGAAAGATGAGTTGTTGATGCTTTGGCAATGTCGCTATCGAGGTGGTCGTCAGGGTGGGCTGCCGTCTGTTGCATGCCTGTCCTTTCATCCATAACGATGTTCTCGCGATGCGCGCGGATGACATCCCAGCTAAAGTGCTCGACCAGCTGCTCGGCAGAGCGCGGCGTGGTGTCCGGCGCGATGCCCGCTTGCCCGGCGAGCCAGCCCAGCAGCGCTTCGGGTGTGCCAAAGCGGGCGCGGAGTTCGCCTAGGTCCAGATCGCGGTCGCGCTTGGAAAGGCGGCGGCCGTCCGGTGACATGAGCAGCGGGATGTGCGCGTAGTGCGGCGTGGGAAGTCCTAGCAGATGCTGCAGGTAGATTTGGCGGGGCGTGGAACCAAGCAGATCACATCCGCGCACGACCTCGGTGACGCCCATGGCAGCGTCGTCGACCACCACGGCTAGCTGGTAGGCAAAAACGCCGTCGCTGCGGCGCACCAAAAAGTCGCCGCATTCGGTGGCGAGTGCTTCGCATTGGGCTCCGTACGTGCGGTCCACGAATTCGATCACGTCGCTGGCGAGGTCGTCGACGGTGGGCACGCGCAGGCGCGTGGCCGGAGCACGCAGGGCACTGCGGCGGGTGATTTCTTCAGCAGAAAGACCTCTGCAGGCGCCGCGGTAGATGGGCGTGCCGTCGCTGGCGTGCGGCGCGCTCGCGGCGTGGAGTTCGGCACGCGTGCAAAAACAGGGATAGGTGAGGCCGGCGTCTTGCAGCTGGCGCAGGGCGTCCTCGTACAGATCCAGGCGATCGTGCTGGTAGTAGGGGCCTTCGTCCCACTCGAGCCCCAGCCAGGTCAGATCGTCAATCAGTTGAGCGGCAAGTTCCGGGCGCTTGCAGCGATCGTCCAGGTCCTCGATACGTAACACGATGCTGCCGCCTTGGCTGCGGGCCGAAAGCCATGCGCACAGGCAGCTGAACACGTTGCCCAGGTGCATACGACCCGAGGGCGACGGGGCGAAACGGCCCACGACGGGCGCGGGGGCGGAGGCGGGTGGCGTCGCTGGCGCGTCCGCGGCGGGCGTTGCTATGTTGCGTGCGTTGATATCCATGCGGACGAGTATAGCGCGGGACGCGATGGGGAGGCGTCGCTGTGGTCCGTAAGTTGTCGGGGCCCCACATTGCGTGTGACGGGCTGCAGACTCGGTGCTTTGATTCCCGTCCATCAACTTGGCACCTTAGACGACAGAAACCCCGGCAGCTCTTCGCAACTGCCGGGGTTTCCGCGGAAAAGGGGGACATGATCCTCAAGCGAACGGCAAAGGGGCAAACCGTTTTCGCTCAACTGCTTTATGCCCCTCGGCTGGCGGCTCAATCAGCGCGTGCCGCGCCCACACAAAGCCGCTACACCTGTGACAGAGCTGTGAAGTGGTATCTATTGCTGGCGCGGGCCATGCCAAGGGTGTCCCTAATGACTAGTCATTTAAGAACGTCCCCAATGACTAGCTGCCGGGGTGCGGGTGTGACTTTCATCCCGTTTGGCGCTCCGGTCGCCTAGATGTTCGCCATGCGTACCCGCAAACGTGGGACAATGGCGCTGTTGGTTTTACAGACAAAGGATGTGCCTATGAACACCCTCGCCGCCAAAGTCAGCCGGCAGCGCCACCTGTTTGCGCGATTCGCTTCCGTCTGCGTGCTCGTCGCGCTTGCGTTGTTGCTGCTGCCTGTCGCCGCGCACGCCGACGGCTACTCCATGACCCAGACCTATATCAGTGCCACGGTCGAGGCCGATGGATCGCTGGCCGTTGTCGAGGGACGCCAGTTTGATTTCGACGACGACATCAACGGCGTGTTTTTGGGAGGTCAATACGGCTCCAACCAGCAGGGCGGCACGGCGGGCGTCGACGTGCTGAGTGTCGAGGAAGAGGACACCGCGTTTAACAAAGTCGATAGCGCGAACAAGGGCGACTCTGGCGTCTACACGGTCGAGCAGACCGGTGACGGCGTAAGGATTAAGGTGTTCAGCCCTCACGAGAGCGGCGACAGCGCAATCTACTACGTGAGCTACACCATGACCGGTGCGGTTATGAACTGGGCCGATACCGCCGAGCTCTACTGGAAGTTCGTGGGTGACGGCTGGTCTGCGGATTCCGACGATGTCGAGATGGAAGTGCGCTTCGCAAATGCCGCTGCCGGGACGGCGGCCGTCAAAGGCGATAACTTCCGCGCATGGGGCCACGGTCCGCTGACGGGCGACGTGTCGCTCGATGAGGACGAGCCCATGGTCACCTATACCATTCCCTGCGTGCATCAGGGCGAATTCGCCGAGGCACGCATCGCCTTCCCCAGTGACTGGGTGCCGCAGCTTGCCGCCGCGGGCGAAGAGCGCATGTCAACGATCCTGAGTGAAGAGAAGGAATGGGCCGACGAAGCTAACGCCCGCCGCGCTCACGCTCGCATGATTGCCAATGCACTTGCCGTGCTAAGTGTTGTTGCGGCGGTGGCCTTTACCGGCACAATCGTTATGCTCAAGCTGCGCAAGCGCAAGCCCAAGCCGCTTTTCCAGGACGAATATTTCCGCGATGTGCCTTCGGCCGACCATCCCGCCGTGCTTTCGGCCCTCATGAGCTGGAACGAGGTGCCCGATCAGGCATATATCGCCACGCTCATGAAGCTCACTGACGACCGTGTGATCAAGCTGGAGCAGGCGACCGTGACCAAGGCCAAGAAGGGTCTGTTGGGGCGTGAAAAAGAAGAGCAGACGTATCGCGTGACGGTGAGCGATGCGGGCTGGAAGTCGGCCAAGGGCATTGACCACATGGTGCTCAAGGTCTTCTTTGCCGGTGCTAAGCCTGACGAGAACGGCGATCGCTCGCGCACGTTTGACGAGCTGCAGCACTACGTCAAGCAGCACGCTACACCCGTGGGTGATAAGCTCGAGGACTATCAGAACACCGTTAAGGGCAAGCTGGCCGATAGCGAGTACGTTGCCTCGGACGGCATTGTTGCAATGGTGTTTTGCCTGGTTCTTGGTATCCTGATTGCCTTTGTTCCCGTGGGATCCATCTTCTTTACCGATGGCGCACAGGCGAACATTACCGCCGCGGTTATCTCGGTGCCGATTGTGCTGGTGGGTATCGGCGTGGGCCTTACGTTCCGCCGCTTTACGCCGGAGGGCGCCGAGGTGGCGGCTCGCTGCAAGGCACTTAAGCATTGGCTCGAGGACTTCACTCGTCTAAAGGAAGCCGTCCCCGGCGATCTGGTGCTGTGGAACAAGCTGCTGGTGATGGGCGTGGCGCTGGGTGTTTCCAAGGAAGTGCTGCGTCAGCTTGCCGAGGCCGTGCCGCCCGAGGTGCGCGAGGCCGACGGCTTCTATGACAATTATCCCTGCTACTGGTGGTACTACCATCATTACGGTATCGAGTCTCCGCTCGATTCGTTCGATGACGTGTATCACGAGAGCATCCGTGAGCTGGCGTCGAGCTCCGACAGCTCGGGCGGCGGCGGAGGCGGCGGCTTCTCTGGCGGCGGAGGCGGCGGCGTCGGCGGAGGCGGCGGCGGAACGTTCTAACGGTCGTAAATCATGGGATGGGCTTTTCTCGACAGCCGTCGGGGAAGCCCATCCCATTTTTATGCGCTACCTACGAAGACTGTCCCCAACGACTAGTCACTGGGGACGTTCCTAAATGACTAGGTATGGCTGCCAGGTTTAGGCTGTTAGGTCGAGTTCGTAGAGGAAGCTTTCGCGCGGCATGGCGTGGCGGCGCTCTTCGCGGTTGGCGCGGTGCGTGGCCGTGCGCTTAAAGCCGTGCAGTTCGTAGAACTGCCACGAGCAGTTGGAGTCGGTGTACAGGTGCGCCCTCGTCGCTCCAAGCGAGGACAGGTGCGAGACCGCGGCGTCGAGCAGAACCGTGCCAACGCCCAGGCCATGGACATCGCGATCCACGGCAAGCAGCGTGACCTCGTTGTCGTGCGGCAACGGGCTGCTTTCGAGCAGGCGGTTGTTGGTTCGGATGGTTGCGCGCACAAACGAGAGATACTCGGCGCAGGCATCAGGCTCCAGCTCACGCATCTGCGATAGCAGCGCGCGTTCGGTATCCATCCAATGCTCGTTGATAGTGACGCCGGAGTTCTGTCCTGCGCGTGCAAGTGCAATGCCGCGCGCCTCGCCGTCAATCACCGCTACCTGCGAAAACGTCGATGACGAAAGGCAATAGGCGAGGTCGCATGCGGCCTCGAGGCGGTTGTACTCATCGTTATCCGAATTGTTATGCCAAAGTTGCTGCAGAATCAGCGCGATGGCGTCGAAATCTTCGGTATCAAACGGTCGGTAGAGAACCCGCGAGACCATGGTGCCTCTTTCTATTGCGGATGCATATCGAGCACAGTTCTACCACGCCATTGGCATCTAATTATGGTGCCCCTGTGTTCCATGAACTCACCGTGCCCAGTGGCGCTCCTGCAACCTCCGCTCGCAAGCTTTTTCTGCACAGCCGTGCGTTGCGGGGTGCATCGTCGCGCTCGATGCGCTACATTGAATCAGTATTTTCAATGCCGCTGCGCGAGCGCTGCAGATCGACGTATCACCGACTCACAGAGCACGGCGGCGTACCAGACAGGAGGACTGCATGGGATCTGATGTGAAGATCGCACGCGCGTTGATCTCGGTTACCGATAAGACGGGCGTCGTCGATTTCGCACGGACGCTGGTTGACGACTTTGGCGTCGAGATCATCTCTACGGGCGGCACGGCTCGTGCCATCGAGGACGCGGGCGTTCCCGTAACCCCCATCGAGGAGTTCACGGGCTATCCCGAGATGATGGACGGCCGCGTCAAGACGCTGCATCCCAAGGTTCACGGCGCGCTGCTTGCCCGTCGCGATTCCGAGCAGCACATGCAGGAGGCCGCTCAGCACGGCATTAAGCTGATTGACCTGGTCGTCGTCAACCTGTACGAGTTCGAGAAGACCGTCGCCAACCCCGAGGTCACCTTCGCGGATGCCATCGAGCACATCGATATCGGTGGTCCCTCCATGCTGCGCTCTGCTGCTAAGAACGCCGCGAGCGTTACCGTCGTTTCCGACCCGGCCGACTACGACGCCGTCCTGGCCGAGATGCGCGAGACCGGCGGTTGTACCCCGCTTTCCACCCGTCGCCGCCTGCAGGTGAAGGTCTACCAGACTACCGCCGCCTACGACACGGCTATCTCCCGTTGGCTTGCCGCCCAGGCAAGCGACGTGGCGGACACCTCTGCCAAGCTCGAGATCTCGCTGGAGAAGGTCGACGACCTGCGCTATGGCGAGAACCCGCAGCAGAAGGCCACGGTCTACCGCTTTGCCGAGGGCTGCGAGAACACCGCGAGCTCGCAGTTCCCGCTTGTGGGCTCCGAGCAGATCCAGGGCAAGCCGCTCAGCTACAACAACTATCTGGATGCCGACGCCGCCTGGAACCTGGTCCGCGAGTTCGACGAGCCGGCCTGCGTGATCCTCAAGCACCAGAACCCCTGCGGTTCTGCCGTTGCCGAGGACATCACGGCTGCCTACGACCGCGCCTTCGCCTGCGATCCCAAGAGCGCTTTCGGCGGCATCATCGCCTGCAACCGCGAGGTTCCCTATGAGCTGGTTGAGCACTTCGCCGACCAGAACAAGCAGTTCGTCGAGGTCATCATCGCCCCGAGCTACACTGCCGAGGCGCTCGAGCGCATGGCAAAGCGCCCCAACCTGCGCGTGTTGGCGACCGGCGGCGTGGACCAGGGCGCTCAGGTGGAGCTGCGCTCCGTCGACGGCGGCATGCTGGTGCAGGAAGTCGACCACGTGACCGAGGATCCCGCGACCTTTACGTTCCCCACCGACCGCAAGCCCACCGACGCCGAGATGGCCGAGCTCGAGTTTGCCTGGAAGGTCTGCAAGGGCGTTAAGTCCAACGCCATCCTGGTCTCCAAGGGCAAGGCCGGCATTGGCATGGGCCCGGGTCAGCCCAACCGCGTGGATTCTGCGCTGCTGGCCTGCGAGCGTGCCGAGGACTTCTGCGAGCGTGAGGGCGTGGAGAAGGGCGGCTTTGCCTGCGCAAGCGACGCGTTCTTCCCGTTCCGCGACAACGTCGACGTGCTTGCCGAGCACGGCGTGACCTGCATCATCCAGCCCGGCGGCTCCAAGCGCGACGACGAGAGCATCCAGGCCTGCAACGAGCATGGTATTGCGATGGTGTTTACGGGCGCCCGCCACTTTAGGCACTAAGTTTCGCCCCGGGACAAAATAATCTCTGCAAAAGACGGCTGCTCCGTTTGGAGGGCCGTCTTTTTGGTATAAGAGGACGGAATGACTAACACGAAAGGTACAACCATGCCCCAGATTGATGATGCCGAACTGTTTGGCAATGCCGAGGATCAGCGTGCGTACGAGGATTTTTGCGCCAATCAGGAGGCGGTCGAGAAGTTCACGCTCGACAAGCCCGCGCTTGTCTGCCGTTGGCGTATGTCCAACAAAAAGGTGCCCATGCTCAACCGTCACATCCGCGCACTGTCCGAGCGTCTGGTGCAGGGCGAGCCGCTTACCCATAACATGCTCAGTTGGGCCAAGCAGCACGTTGAGTGGTCACTTGCCGAGGGCGATTACACCGCCCACGACGGTGTGCTCATGCTAGTGATCGACGTTAACGGCAACGCCGCCATGACGGTGGGGGAGTACGAGCCGCTGGCCGACACGTCGGCCAAGGCGCTGCGTGCCCGTTCTGCCGAGGCTCGCTCCGAAGCCGACGAGACCGGCGTGGCGCCCGAGCTGCTCGCTGCCGTCAACGACGGTGAGCTGGCCTTTGTGGCGCCGGCGGACGAGTGCCTGTGCGGCACGGCGACGCTCATCGAACAGCTGGCCCAGACCAAGGGTATCCCGGTTACGCGCGTAGACATCCCCGCTCAGCTCAAGGGCGCGCTGTTCCTGGTGAGCGACGAGCACGGCGTGGTCCCTGCCACCGAGACGGATGCCGCCGAGGCCGACGCCGCCACGGTCGCCTTCTTCGCCGAAGGCTACGAAAAGCTCCGTGCTCGCCGCTAAATGATTTTTCTGGGACGGGGATTAAAGAATCATTTTGGTCCCCGCCACCGCTGCGAGTGCGAGGCGGACAAAACGCCCCCGCTCGCGAACAGTTCTGTCACCTTGGTACCGCGCGCGGTGCACACCTGCAGTTTCGCGGCCATAATGGTGGCAAGACAACCAAGAGGGGAGCGGAATCCATGGCGCTGATCTATATCGTTGAGGACGACGAGCCCATCCGTCGCGAGCTCGCCGACATTTTGGCGCGTGCCGGTTTTGAGGTCGAGGCCTGCGAATCGTTCGAGCACGTCTCGCGCGATATTCTTGCTGCCGCGCCCGACCTGGTGCTGCTCGACCTCACGCTCCCTGTCAAAGACGGCCAGCATATCTGCCACGAGGTTCGCCGCGAATCCGAGGTTCCCATCATCGTCCTCACGTCGCGTACGACCGAGATCGACGAGGTCATGGCCATGACGCTCGGCGCGGACGACTTTGTTCCCAAGCCCTATAGCGCGCGTGTGCTCGTGGCGCGCATCAATGCCTTGCTGCGTCGCACCGCGGCGGCAGGCGAGCGCAGCACGCTCGTCCACAAGGGATTGGAGCTCGACCTCGCCCGCTCCATGGTCACCAATACGGCAACCGGCGACAGTACCGAGCTCACCAAAAACGAGCTGCGTATCCTTTCGCTGCTCTTGGGTCGCGCGGGCAAGATCGTCTCGCGTCCGGCCATCATGCAGGACCTGTGGGACTCCGACGCCTTCG
>CABUMU010000029.1 GCA_902492855.1 uncultured Collinsella sp.
TCCCATCCCGTACCGCATTACGCACTTTGCCAAGCCCGAGCCTATCCCTAAGCCGCGTGAGCACGAGTTCTGGGATACCTATGTGGCACCGTTGCTTAAAAGTTCGCCCACCGGTGCGCCAGCCGCGGCGACCTCGATTATCGAGGAGCGCGAGCGACTGAATCGCGTGCACTATCCCCAGCGCTACAGGGATGCTGAGCCGGTTGTCGGTCCCGGCGCTCGTGAGTTCTCGCTTGCGTCCGAAGATGTGGCGCAGTCGTTGCTCGATTTGACACTGGGTGTCTGGTCGCATCTGGTGGCCGATACCGTATGGAATACGCGCGTGAATCAGTACCTGGAGGCGCACGGCGGCAAGCCGTGCGAGGAGTTCCGCATTAAAAAACAAGGCGACTTTGACTGGTTCGGCAAGACGCTGGGCATTGTTTCCATCCCGCGCGCGACCGATCGCCTGTATACTGCGGCGACGCGTTTTGGGCAGTATCCCATCCATAAGGAGTATGTGCTCAAGACCATCGGCGTTATGCACGAGATCGTGCGAGAAAACCCCGGTGAGCCCGACCATCCGCCATACCGCCTGCTAACCGAGGAGTTTTTCGACGCAACGTTTACCGAGGTCATCGAGCTGACCGAGGCGGGATTTGCGACTCGCGTTGCCGCTTCTGACGTCCCCGCAGTCCCTCTGATCGCTAGCTGCTAGCTGACCGGCCTGGCAGTGAACAACTCATCCCAATCGACAAGCAGCTCTTGCCGTAGGGTATCTTCGGTGGTGCGTTCCTGATCGGTCTTTGGGATGTAGGGGAGCCCCGCCTTTTTATGGATGAGTTCAGCGATGTTGTTAAAGCTCTTCGTGTCCTTGATTTGCTCATAGGTTATCTGGATAACGTCATAGCCCATGCTTGTGAGGGCAGTGGTGCGCTCGGCATCGGAGAGGCTTGCGACTTCGCTGTCATGAGCGGAGCGGCCTTGGCATTCCAGAATGACGCCCATGCTGTTGGTGGCACTTTCGATGAGGATATCGGCGTAGCAGCAGGTTTTGTCATACAGTGAGCGCGCGGCGTCGCTGAGTGGGATGCGCACGTTGTTTGCGATGTTGATGCCCATGCCGCCCTCGTCGCGGGGGAGCGAGACAAGCATGGAGGTCTGTACTTCGAAGGGCGAGGCAGTTTGCCCCGTCATGCGTTTTGCGGCCCAACGGAGTTGTTTGACGCCGCGCAGGCCTGCGGCTTGCTTGGCGAACGTGGCGATATCCGTTGCGGTAAGAAGCGGCGTGCGCTTCCACAGGATAGTGCCATTGCCCTTGGTGTCGACAACGCGTTTCCAACCACAGTTGGGTGGAATGAACTTAAGCGAAATAGCTTCATCGAGTTGTTGTTGCGTTCGCTCGCAGGGCTTAAACACTGCAAAGGAGCCGCACATCTCGTAGCAAGCCATGAGTAACTGGTTGCGTGAGACCCGCGTAGCAAGGCTGAGCAGCGTAAACTCGGGCGACGTGACATCAAATCCATGTTCAGTCTGCCTAAACGACCCGGGAGGTGGTTCTTGGGTCAGGAGGTGCGATTTAAACAGGCTTCGCGACCCGGATTGTGCCCGAGTGAATACAAGCCTGTGAAGCGGTGCGTGAAGCAGGTCTTTTACAACTGCATGACTTCCGAGGCCGCAACATCTGCGATCCATATTGCCAAGGCTAATGACGGGGTAAAGGCCTAGTACCTGCGGCGGGATACGGTGATAGTAAAAAGCGGATTGACCGCATAGCGTCAGGTCCATGACGTCCTCCTGGTAGAAATATGCTTTTGGACCGTGCGATGCCAGTGTCAATTCGGAAGTATGCGGCAAAATCTGAACCCTATGAGCAGACCTGGCTTTTGAGGCTAGTTTATCAGGCATTTTGTTGCGAAAAAACGGGGTGTGCTCGGAGGTCTCAGAATTTGCCGCATACTTTCGAAAACCAGGTCGATCTGGCTCTTGCTAAAACGATTTAGCAGCGTCCGTTAAGGTGTGGGTTTGCCACCGGGCGAACACTTTTAGCGCTTGGGGCTTTATTTTTTGGGCCTCGAAGGGTGGATTTCGCGCTTTTGGTAAAGAAATGAGTGCGTGTTTTGCCGTGCGGCGGCATTGGCACAGAAAAAGGGCCCGGAAGGCGAAGCCTTCCGGGCCCTTTGCAATGCAAGTATGCTTGCAAGTGCGTTTTAGCGCACCTGAGCGACGTAAGCGACGTTGGTCGAGGAGACCTTGTCCTCGAGCTGGACGCTCATGCGGGGATCGCCGGCGGTAGCGACGGTCAGGTCGCCGGCCTCGACGTAGCCGAGCTCCTTAGCGGTCTCGATCGCCTTGACGATCGTGCCGTTGACGGTGCCCTGGGTAATCTCGGCCTGATGCGGGATAACGCCCCAGTACATGATCATCTGCTGGACGGCCCACTCGTGGCGGGAGAACGCGCAGATCGGCATGTTGGGACGGAAGTGCGAAATCAGGCGAGCGGTACGACCGGTGGTCGTCGGCACGGTGATGCACTTGGCGCCAACGGTGGTGGCCATGTTCACAGCGGACATACCCACAACGTTGTTGACGACGCGGGTGCCATGAGCGTCGGCCGGAACCTCGAGCGGAGCGTGGGCCGGGAGGTACTTCTCGGTCTCGAGAGCGATGCTGGCCTGCATCTTGACGGCCTCGACCGGGTACTTACCGGCAGCGGACTCGCCAGAGAGCATAACGGCGTCGGTGCCGTCGTAGATGGCGTTAGCAACGTCGGCAACCTCGGCGCGCGTCGGGCGCGGGTTCTGCTGCATGGAGTCGAGCATCTGCGTAGCGGTGATAACGGGCTTGTAGGCCGCGTTGCACTTAGCGATGATCTCCTTCTGGATGTGCGGAACGAGCTCGGGCTTGATCTCGATGCCCAGGTCGCCACGGGCGACCATGATGCCGTCGGAAGCCTCGAGGATCTCGTCGAAGTTCTCGACGCCCAGGGCGCACTCGATCTTCGGGAAGATCGTCACGTGCTCGCCGCCGTTCTCGCGGCAAAGCTCGCGGATGCCGCGGACGGACTCGCCGTCACGGATGAAGGAAGCGGCGATGTAGTCGATGTTCTCGGTCAGGCCAAAGAGGATGTCCTGACGATCGCGCTCGGTGATGGCGGGCAGCGAGATGTTGACGTTGGGCATGTTGACGCCCTTGCGCTCGCCGATCAGGCCGTCGTTCTTAACGACGCAGGTCATGTCCTGGCCGTCGACGGACTCGACCTCGAGGGCAACCAGGCCGTCATCGATCAGGATGAGGGAGCCCTTCTCGACCTCGGAGGGCAGAGCCAGGTAGTCGAGGGAGATGTGCTCAGCGGTGCCGTGGAAATCCTCGGACGTGGGCTGAGCGGTGACGACGATCTTGTCGCCGGTCTTGACGGCAACCTTCTTGCCATCGACCAAAAGGCCGGTGCGGACCTCGGGGCCCTTGGTGTCGAGCAGGATGCCGACGGGCATGCCGAGCTCCTTGGAAATACGGCGGACGCGCTCGATGCGACCGTGGTGCTCGTCGTAGGAGCCGTGCGAGAAGTTAAAACGGGCGACGTTCATGCCCGCCTTGATCATCTCGCGGATGGTCTCGTCGCTATCGCAGGCGGGACCCATGGTGCATACAATCTTGGTGCGCTTGTACATTCAGACCTCCATCTGACATCGTCTTGCGCTGATAGATAAACCATAAGAAATAAAACTGAGATGATTATAACGAAATGCCGACCGAATACCCCAAAAAATCGACCGTATGCCGAATTAGAAGTTCATTTTTTGCGGAAAAACGGTATATGCAAAAACTTTACCAACCGTTCTAACCGCTGCTATCTGGGCGATATTTTAGTTCGATGATGCGCCGAAGAAAAAACGTTTTATCAATCTTGAGCATCACACTGTCTGCACCGTTGCGCCCGTGCCGTGTTTCCAGATGGAATGTTTTGGCTAGACGCGTCGCTTTGGGGTACCATAGCTCCACTATCAACTGCCGCTCAGCACGGCAGCCTTGATGAGCCCTTGCCCTTCTCCTGGGAATTATGATCGGGCATCAATCTGCTGAGTGGCCCGAATCCCAGGAGGGGACTCTATATGCAAAAGGAATACCTGTCCGCCGCGGCGGAGGTGCTCAGCGACCAAGGTGTCGATGAGAACCTCGGCCTGAGCAACGACGAGGCGTCGTCGCGCCTTGCCAAGACAGGCCCTAACAAGCTCGAGGAAGCCGAGAAGACGCCGCTATGGAAGCGTTTCTTTGAGCAGATGGCCGACCCCATGGTCATCATGCTGATCGTTGCCGCCGTTATCAGCGCACTTACGGGCATGGTCAAGGGCGAGCCCGATTTTGCCGACGTCGCCATTATCATGTTCGTCGTTATCGTCAACTCGGTGCTGGGCGTGGTCCAGGAAGCCAAGAGCGAGGAGGCCCTCGAGGCCCTGCAGGAGATGAGCGCGGCGCAGTCCAAGGTGCTGCGCGACGGCAAGCTCGTGCACCTGCCGAGCGCCGAGCTCGTGCCCGGCGACGTGATCATGCTCGAGGCGGGCGACTCCGTCCCGGCCGACTGCCGCGTGCTCGAGAGCGCCACGATGAAGATCGAAGAGGCCGCACTGACCGGCGAGTCCGTGCCGGTCGAGAAGCATGCCAACGTGATTGAGCTTGCCGCGGGCACTGACGACGTGCCGCTCGGCGACCGCAAGAACATGTGCTACATGGGCTCTACCGTGGTGTACGGTCGCGGTCGCGCCGTCGTGGTCGGTACCGGCATGAACACCGAGATGGGCAAGATCGCTGGCGCCCTGGCCGAGGCCAAGGAAGAGCTCACGCCGCTGCAGGTGAAGCTCGCCGAGCTCAGCCGCATCCTTACCATCATGGTTATCGTCATCTGCGTCGTGATCTTTGGCGTCGACATCATCCGTCACGGCGTGGGTAACGTCCTTACCGACCCGACTGCCCTGCTCGACACCTTTATGGTCGCCGTCTCGCTCGCCGTCGCCGCCATCCCCGAGGGCCTGGTCGCCGTCGTGACCATCGTCCTTTCGCTCGGCGTGACCAAGATGGCCAAGCGCCAGGCGATCATCCGCAAGCTTTCTGCTGTCGAGACACTCGGCTGCACGCAGACCATCTGCTCCGACAAGACCGGCACCCTTACCCAGAACAAGATGACTGTCGTCAAGCACGAGCTCGCTGCGCCCAAGGAGAAGTTCTTGGCCGGTATGGCACTGTGCTCCGATGCCCAGTGGGACGAGGAGCTGGGCGAGGCCGTGGGCGAGCCGACCGAGTGTGCACTTGTCAACGATGCCGGCAAGGCTGGTCTTACTGGTTTGACTGCCGAGCACCCGCGCGTGGGCGAGGCCCCGTTCGACTCGGGCCGCAAGATGATGTCCGTGGTCGTCGAGACCCTGGATGGCGAGTACGAGCAGTACACCAAGGGCGCGCCCGACGTGGTGATCGGCCTGTGCACCCATATCTACGAGGGTGATAAGGTCGTTCCGCTGACCGAGGGGCGTCGCGCCGAGCTCGTGGCAGCCAACAAGGCCATGGCCGACGAGGCCCTGCGCGTGCTGGCGCTGGCGAGCCGCACCTACACCGAGGTTCCCGCCGACTGCAGCCCCGCTGCGCTCGAGCATGACCTGGTCTTCTGCGGCCTGTCCGGCATGATCGACCCGGTCCGTCCCGAGGTGGCCGACGCTATCCGCGAGGCGCACGACGCCGGTATCCGCACCGTCATGATTACGGGCGACCACATCGACACCGCCGTGGCCATCGCTAAGCAGCTGGGCATCGTCGCCGATCGCAGCCAGGCCATCACCGGCGCCGACCTCGACCGCATGAGCGACGAGGAGCTCGACGCGCACATCGAGGACTACGGCGTGTACGCCCGTGTCCAGCCCGAGCACAAGACCCGCATCGTCGAGGCTTGGAAGTCGCGCGACCAGATCGTCGCCATGACGGGCGACGGCGTCAACGACGCCCCGTCCATCAAGCGCGCCGACATCGGTGTGGGAATGGGCATCACCGGTACCGATGTCACCAAAAACGTCGCTGACATGGTGCTTGCCGACGATAACTTTGCCACCATCATCGGTGCCTGCGAAGAGGGCCGTCGCATCTACGACAACATCCGCAAGGTCATCCAGTTCCTGCTTTCGGCCAACCTTGCCGAGGTCTTCTCGGTGTTTATCGCCACGCTCATCGGCTTTACCATCTTCCAGCCGGTGCAGCTGCTGTGGGTGAACCTGGTCACCGACTGCTTCCCCGCGCTCGCGCTGGGCATGGAGGACGCCGAGGGCGACATCATGAAGCGCAAGCCGCGCAACGCCAAGGACGGTGTCTTTGCCGGTCACATGGGCCTGGACTGCGTGGTCCAGGGCCTGATCATCACCGTGCTGGTGCTGGCGAGCTTCTTTGTGGGCGTGTACTTTGACATGGGCTACATCCACATCGCCGATATGATCGCCGGCAATGCCGACGAGGAAGGCGTGATGATGGCCTTCATCACGCTCAATATGGTCGAGATCTTCCACTGCTTTAATATGCGCAGCCGTCGTGCGTCGCTGTTTAGCATGAAGAAGCAGAACAAGTGGCTGTGGGCTTCGGCCGCGCTGGCGCTGGTGCTGACGGTGATCGTAACCGTGCAGCCGACGCTTGCCGAGATGTTCTTCGGCCCTGTGACGCTTGAGCTCAAGGGCGTTCTTGCCGCTTTGGGCCTGGCCTTCCTGATCATCCCGCTTATGGAGATCTACAAGGCGATCATGCGCGCTGTGGAGAAAGAGTAGCGTACTCGTCCGGGCCCGCCCCACGCCCTTTCTCCCTCACTGGTCCTCGCGCTTCGCGCTGCGGGATCGTTCGGGAGAAAGGGCTTCCGGGGCGGGCCCTGCGGTATCCTTGCTGGCTTTTCTTCCGTGCGGATGAAAAGGGCTGAGGGAAAGTTTGTGAGCTGGTCGGGCTTTGCCCGGCCAGCTCTTTTTGATTTAAAATACCTGCTCAGTTGTGATTTTGGGTACTGGGAGGCGTTTGTGGGCAAGGCTAAGGCTAAGGCGAAGAAAAAGACGACGGGGGCGCGGGCTAAGCGCGATCGTCGTCGGAAGCTCGCGACCGAAGCCCCTGCATCTGCTGAGGAGCTGCTGGCAAGCGTGCCGGGGCTTGACGCGTTGCAGGATGTTCCGGCGTTCGATGACCTGCCGGTCGATGCGGCTCAGCAGGCTGCATTTGACGACTTTTGCGCACAGGCCGAGGAGCCCGAGCAGATGCAGCTCGGTGCCGTGGTGCGCCTGGACCGCGGGTTTCCGCTGGTGGCGACTGCCGATGACACGTTTCGTGCCGAGCATGCCGTAGGGTTTGCCAAGTCGCGTGGCGAGGACGAGGTCTTGCTGCCCGCTGTGGGCGACCGCGTGGCGGTTCGCCGTGCTCCCGGGCACGACATGGGCGTCATCGAGTGCGTACTACCGCGCCGTACGAGCTTTGAGCGTTGGCGTGGCCGTGCCCGCGGTGAGCGCCAGGTGCTCTGCTCCAACGTTGACAGCGTGCTGATCGTGCAGGCGCTCGGCGCCGGCGAGGTGCTGCTCGATCGCGTGGCGCGCTCACTGGTGTTGGCGCTCGATTGCGATGCCGAGCCGGTGGTGGTGCTCACCAAGGCCGACCGCTGCGAGGCCGATGAGCTCGAGCGCGATTTGGACCGCGTGCGCCGTCTGGTGGGTCCGGACGTGCGCGTGATCGTGACATCTTCTGCCGAGGGCCTCGGCCTGGACGAGGTTCGCGCCTGCGTGCCGGCTGGGAGCTGTGCCATGATCTTGGGCGAGTCGGGCGCCGGCAAGTCGACGCTGCTCAATGCGCTGCTGGGTCACGATGCGCTAGCCACTGGCGGCGTGCGCGAGCGTGATGACCAGGGTCGCCACACCACGGTTGCGCGCGTGATGGTGACGCTGCCGGGCGACGCCGGCGTGATCGCCGATGCCCCGGGCCTGCGCAGCCTGCCGCTCGTGGGCCATGAGCGGGGTCTGGCGCGCGCCTTCCCCGAGATCGTCGAGGCGTCGCGCGCGTGCCGGTTTGGCGATTGCACGCACACTCACGAGCCGGGTTGCGCCGTTCGCGAGGCCGAAGATGCCGGACAGATTGACAGCCTGCGTCTGGAGACGTTCCAAAACCTGGCGTCATCCATGCGCGTGAGTGCCCAAATGCTCGATCCCGATGTTCATCTGTAATTGATTTTTCCTATGACATCCGTCTCCTAATTGCTTGGGAGGCGGCTTTTTTGCTGCCAAAGCGCCTCGAAATATGCGTTTTGCCGACGTTCTGACCAAAACCTTGCCACGAGCTTGACGGGCTGGTCAGCTTTTGGTCAGCAATTGGTTTGACACGTAAAACCAAGATTGCGATTGCGCCGCTTTGCGCCCTGGTCGCCCAGACAATGGTGGTACGGGCATGTGCCCGGTGCTACCTTGAGAGGAGCGGCCGTGAACAAGAGCAAGCGCATCGCCATCAGTCTGGTCGCGGGTGTGCTTGCCGCGGCGCTCTGCATGGTCTACGGCTCGTCGATCCGCTCGCAAGCCGAGCAGGCCCAGGCCGAGACTTTGGCAAAATACGGCGGCGACCGCGTTGAGGTGTGCGTCGCGGCGCGCGATATCGATGTGGGTGAGACCCTCGACGAGACTAATGTCATAACTCAGGAATGGCTGGCGAGCCTGTTGCCGCGTGATGCGGCGACCGAGCTGCGTCAGGTGCGCGGCGACGTGACGACCTCGCGCATTCCCAAAAACGCCGTGATTTGCAATGTCTACACCAAGGCCGAGAGCCACAAGCTCGAGGTGCCTAAAGGCAAGGTTGCCGTTTCGGTGGCGGTTGATGCCGAGCACTCGGTCGGCGGCGCCACGGGCGTGGGCAGCTATGTGGACGTGTACGTGCAAAAAGATGGCGTGACCGATCGTTTGTGCGGAGCGTACGTGATCGATACCAGCGAAGATGCCGGCGCCACGCGTGAAGGCAAGATCGAGTGGGTGACGCTGGCGGCAGACCCCGAAGATGTCAAGGAATTGCTGGGAGCCTCGGGAAAGGGAACGGTCAGCTTGACGATTCCCGCCACGGCACGCGGCAAAAAGAGCGGAGGCGACGAGTGATGAAGGCGATCTGGCTTGCGTGCTGCGCGTGCGGCGATTACGGGCTGCTACAGCAGGAAGTCGAGGGCCGTGATGCGGGTGCGCAGGTGCTTCGCGTGGGCGACCTGGACGGGCTGGTATCCATGGCGCGGGCGTTTCCGTCGCGCCGCGGTGCCGCCATCATCGCGGCGTCTCTGTTCGATACCGAAGACGTGAGGAAGACCGTTGCGCGCCTGACGGCCGAGGGCCGTGTGAGTCGCGTCGTCGTGTTGATCGAGACACTCGACCCGTCGGATATCGAAGGACTGTTTCGCGCGGGGGCGACCGAGGTCATCGCTGCGCACAGTTTGTGCGGCAACGGGCGTGCGGGTGAGGGAACGGTTGATTCCGATCGACGCAGGACGATTGAGCCCGATGCTTTTGTTGATAGGGAACCCGGGGCGCCTCGCGCTACAAGAGGCCCGCGTGTTGATGAATATGGAAAAGCGGAAGCCGAGCATGGTCGGCGCCCCCGGGACCCCCTTGCATACGATGACGCTGGAGGGCCGGCGCAGCATGCTGGCGACTCCCCGGCTGTAGATTTGGGATACGTGCACGGCGTGAATCTGGCGGATGAACTCGACGAAGTTGAGGGCTTTGCCGGGTGCGGCGAGTTGTCGCTGATGCAGCATGAGCAGATTGTGCAGAACGAGCCTGCCTCGCAGACCGAACAAGCTGCCATGCCGGCTTGGACGCAGCGTGTGGTTGCGGCGGGGGAGACGGGGACGCTGCCGCCGACGCCCGCCCCGCCGCCTCCGATGCCGCCGGCAGACGCTGCCGCTTCGCCGCACCGAGCTCCGGTCATCTGCGCCATTTCGGGTTCGGGCGGTTGCGGCAAGTCGACGATCGTTGCCACCATGGCACACACATCGTCGCTGTTGGGCTTGCGTGCCGCCGTGCTCGACCTGGACCTGATGTTTGGAAACCTTTACGACTTGTTAGGCGTCGATGCTCCGCGCGATATGGCGGCACTTATCGAGCCGTCGGCGGCGGGCGCGCTCGCCGAGCCAGATATCGTAGCCGCATCGATGCGCGTGGCGCCGGGCGTTACGCTCTGGGGTCCCGTCGCGGCGCCCGAGCAAGCCGAGCTCATGGCACGTCCGGTGGAGCTACTGCTTGATGTTCTGCGTCGCGAATCCGACGTGGTCTTTGTCGACACCTCGGTCTTTTGGGGTGATGCCGTGGCGGCTGCGGTGGCGGCGAGCGACCGCTGCCTGGTCGTTGGCGATGCGGCGGTGTCGTCCGCGACATCGGCGTCGCGCGTCATTGAACTGGCAAGTCGAGTGGGTGTGCCGCGCACGCGCATGAGCGCCGTGTTCAACCGGTTCGGTGCGCGCGGGGCAGACGAGGACGTCGCCATGCGCTTTGAGATTGCCTGTGCGTTGAGCTCCAAGATTCATATCGCCGATGGCGGGCAGGATCTCGCCGCGCTCATGGCGTTTGGACGCGCTGACGAGGCAGTGGGGCAGACCAGCGCTTTTGCGACCAGCGTGCGCGAGGCTACGCGCGAGATGCTCGTGGAACTGGGGTGCGCCGTCGGCCCTTGGAGCGATATGGTCGCCGACCGTGCAACGCGTACCGAGCGCCCGCGTATCCGCCTTCCCTGGTCGCGCGAGGGTGATCAGCGATGAGTCTGCAAACGAGGATTAAGGCTGCCGGCGCTGCAGCGGCGGCAGCGCCTGTAGATGCGGGGCGTCGCCGCGCGGTGAAACGACGCACCAAGCGCGCCGTGATGGACCGCATGGGTTACGACGAAGTGGCGCGTATCAGCGCCTATATCGACCCGGCACTTGCCCGCTCGGAATTGCGTCCCGCGGTGGAGGCGGCGCTCAATGTTGAGGAACCGACCGATCTCGCGACGCCCGAGCGCGAGACCATCATCGACGAGATTTTGGATGACGTGGTGGGCTTGGGGCCGTTGCAGCCGCTCATCGAGGACGACACCGTTACCGAGATCATGATCAACGGCTGCCGCTCGGCTTTCTTTGAACGTGGTGGCGTCTTGTACCCCATCGAGCATGCGTTTGAGGATGATGAGCAGATCCGTGTGCTTATCGACCGCATCATCTCGCCACTTGGCCGCCGTATCGACGAACGCAGCCCCATCGTCAACGCCCGCCTCAAAACGGGCTATCGCGTCAACGCGGTGATTCCGCCTGTGGCGATTGACGGACCGATTCTCACCATCCGAAAGTTCTCGGACCGCATCTGCTCACTGGACGAGCTTGTGAGGCTGGGGTCGCTGCCGCTTTGGTATGCGCAGCTGCTGTCGTGCGCGGTGTCGCTGCGACAGGACCTGGCGGTTGCGGGAGGCACGGGATCTGGTAAGACCACCCTGCTCAACGCGTTGTCATGCGAGATTTCCACCGGCGAGCGCATCGTGACGATCGAGGACTCTGCCGAGCTCAAGTTTGCGCATCATCCGCACGTGGTGCGCCTAGAGGCGCGCGAGGCTTCAATTGAGGGTGAGGGTGCGGTGACGATTCGCGACCTAGTAACTAATGCCCTGCGCATGCGCCCCGACCGCATCGTGGTGGGCGAGGTGCGTGGTGCCGAGTGCTGCGACATGTTGCAGGCCATGAACACGGGCCACGACGGGTCGCTCACCACACTTCATGCGGGTTCAGAACAGGAGACCGTGGTGCGTCTGACATTGCTTGCACGTTATGGCATCGATCTGCCGAGCGAGCTCATCGAGGAGCAGATTGCCATGGCGCTCGACGGCATCGTGATGTCCGAGCGCCACGCCGATGGCAGGCGTTTCGTCTCCTCGTATTCGGGGGTGCGTCGCGCCGCGTCGGGCGGCGTAGAGCTCGAGCGCTATGTGACTTTCGATGCCGCCGAGCGCACCTGGACGCTTGACCGCGAGCCGCCGTTTATCGCAGAAGGCCTGCGGTCGGGGACGCTCACACAAGAGGAGGTGGACGAATGGAGGTCGCTGTGCCCCTCGTCGTAGGGGGTTTGGCAGGGTTTTCTGTTGCGACGGCGTGCGGGGCGGAACCTCGTGTGCCGCAGGTGCCGCCGGCGGAGCTGGCGCGTCAGGCGCTCGAGACGGTGGCAGAGAGGCTGCCGCGTGAGCTGGTGGAAAACGATCTGCTGAAAAAGATCGCCCGTTCGTGGACATCGCTGGCTCCGGCGCATCGCCTTGGCCTCGTGATCGAAGATGCTTCGGGGCGTTTGGCGTTTCTACTGCTATCGAGCGGTGTCTGCTGCGTTTTACTAACGATGGTGTCGTTATCGCCCCTCGGGTTTGCCTTGGGACTTGTTGCTCCGATTGCCGCTGGCGCCGCTCGGGATGGCTTTGAGAGCCGGCGCGAGCAACACGATGCAGAAGAGGCAATGCCCGAGGCGTTTACCGCACTTTCCATGTCGCTTGCCTCGGGACATTCGCTGGCCCAGGGCATGCGCTTTGTGGGCGCTCATGCGCAAGAACCGGTGCATACCGAGTTTTTGCGGGTGGCGGCGGCGATCGATTGCGGTATCTCGGCGACCGACGCGCTCGATGACTTGCTCGTGCGCATCGACGCTCCCGGCCTTTCGCTTGTGACCTTGGCGCTTAAGGTGTCTCAGCGCACCGGTGCTCCGCTTGCCGACTTACTGTCCGAGGCGTCGAGCATGGTGGGGGAGCGCATTGAGCTCAAGCGCCGCCTGGATGTCAAGACGTCGCAGGCTCGCATGTCTGCGCATATGGTCGCGGCGATGCCGGCGGGCATGTGCGCGGTGTTGGCGCTGCTTTCGGCAGATTTTCGTCGCGGTCTTGCGACGCCTGCCGGCGTGGGCGCTGTGGTGCTGGGTCTTGCCCTCAATGCCGTTGCCCTGGTGGTTATCCGACGCATTATGCGGGTGGAGCTATGAGCGCCCCGGTTGCAGTTGCGGCTTGCCTGTGCGCCCTGAGTGTATTTGTCGCGACGGGTTTGGATCGGGCGGATGCACGCAAGATCGCAGGGGCCTGCAAGCGCGAGGCGGTGCTGGTCGCTGCCGCGGGTCGCTCAGTGGTCGATGCCCTGACCGCGCGAGTGAAGGGCGCGGTTGGAGTGGGCGGCCCGGCGCGAGTGTCGCTCGGCGAAGTGTCCGAGATGATCGATGTTGTGCGCTTGGGTCTTTCGGCCGGTCTTTCGTTTGATGCGGCGCTTGAGATTTTCTGCGCCAACCGCCGGTCAGTGCTGGCTCTTCGCCTTGAGCGGGCCTGCATGGCGTGGCAGGTGGGCGTGGGCACGCGTGAGGACGAGTTGTTGGCCGCCGCGCGCGACCTGGACGTGCGAGCGCTCGAGACCTTTGCCATCACGGTGGGGCAGGCGCTCGCCCTGGGTGCCCCCCTTGCCGAGACGCTGGCCGCTCAAAGTCGCGAGATCCGTGCGGCTCATCGCGCTGCGGTCGAGCGCGAGATCGAGCGTGCGCCCGTCAAGCTGCTGATTCCCACCGGCACGCTCATCTTGCCGGCGTTGCTTCTGTCCATATTGGGCCCGCTGCTGGGAGCAGGCGGGATGATGTAGGGAGGAATACATGAACACGATGACTGACGCTGCTGGCAAGGTCCAGGGCTGGGCGTTTTGCCGGGCGGCACATGTTCGTCAACGCGCCAAGGAGCTACTGCAGGAGGAGAGTGCACAGGGTACCACCGAGTATGCCATCTTGGTCGGCGTGCTCGTGGTGATCGCGATTATCGCCATCGTCGCATTTAAGGGCAAGGTTAAAGAGCTATGGGATGCGATCAGCGAGGGCATCAACAGCCTGTAGAGGGCGAGCGCCCCATCGGGGTGCTGCTGGTGTTTGCTTGCCTGACCGTGGCGATAGCGGCGGTGCTTTGGGGGCTTAACGCCGCGCGGCAGCAGCGTCCTGGGGCCGCCTTCGATTCGGGCTCAGATTCGGCGGTGGCGTCTCAAAAAGATGAGATGCGAGATGCGGACGATTCGGATGTCGCTGTCACGGCGCAAACCTTTCTGCGGACGCTCGACAAGCGGTCTGGCACTGCGACGGATTTGCCTGAGGACAACGCGATTGCGGTCCGGCTTGCATGGTCCGAGGACCGACCGATGACCGAGGCAGCGGCGGATATGTTACGCGCCTACCGCGAGGTGCCAACGTCCCAGCTCGCCCTGAGCGGCTATCTCGATATTAAGGGCAACGTATGGGGCGCCATCGTGCGCGATGGGCGCGGCTGGGTCGATATGGTGACGGTTGCCGCGGATACTGGCGATGCTTCGTGTCGTCTGCGCGCCGTGCGCCTGGTCCCGCAAACAATAAGCTCAAAGGAGGGATCGTGAAATGCATGGCGTTCTGCGTGAAGAGGTTGCCCAAGCGACTGTGGAATACGCCATCGTCACGGTGGCGCTGTTATCGATCGTGCTGGCGATCGCGGGGCTTTGGCGTGCTGGCACCGATGGGCGCTTGGCGGCGCTGGTTGAGCGGGCGGCATCCCATGGCGTTGCCTCGACGTCGGTTATCGACGCCGCTGCGGGTGCTAAGGACATCGCGTTGTATTGATATCGCGCGTGAGGACCGGGCGCAGTCTACGGTCGAGGCCGCTTTTTTGCTGCCGACGTTTCTGACGCTCATCCTTCTCGCACTGCAACCGGTGTGCCTGCTTTATACGCGCGCGGTCATGGAGTCTGCCGCCGCCGAGACCGCGCGGCTCATGACCACGACGACGGCGGAGGACGACGATCTTAAGGAGTTCACCCGCCGCCGGCTTGCCGCAGTGCCCAACGTTTCGATCTTTCATGCCGGCGGGCCGTTGTCGTGGGATATCGAGCTTGGCCGGGCCGGTGCGGGTGGCGTCTCGGCCGTGTCCGTTTCCGGCAAGGTCAAGCCGTTGCCTGTGATCGGTGCGTTTGCGCGGGCTATGGGTGGTACCGCCGAGGGCGGCTACGTTGAGCTCAAGGTCGATGTCTCGTATCAATCGCGTCCCGAATGGCTGGAGGGAGATTATGATTCGTGGATTGCTGCATGGGATTAAGCGTTTCTGGTCTAGATGCGTTTTGACGCGCCGTCCGAGCTGCCATCGCAAGCGAGGCGGCTTTATGGGCCGTGCCGGTGTCGACCTGTTTATCGAAGACGGTGCCTACACCACGCTTTCTTCTGCCGTGGTCATCCTAGTGGTGCTCACGTTGTTGTTTTCGTCGACCGCGGCGATATGGAGCATGTCGCGTGCCGGGGATACCCAGGTGGCGGCCGATAGCGGCGCGCTGGCGGGTGCCAACGTAGTGTCGTCCTATCACACGGCTGCCACGGTGGTTGATGCGAGCATCTTGAGTCTGGGGCTGGCGGGGTTTGCCACAATCGGGACGGGCCTGGTCGCCATCCTCATCCCGGGTGCCGAACCAGTTGCCGGCAATATGGTCGACACCGGGATTGAGATCATTAAAACGCGCAACAAGTTTGCCAAAAGCGCATCGGAAGGCTTACAGAAAATCGAGACGGCTCTGCCGTATCTGATCGCCGCGCGTGCCACGCAGGCGGTGTCGGCGCAGGATACCGATAGCGTGACCTATACCGGTACGGCGCTTGCCGTGCCCAGGACATCCGAGTCGGACTTCGCTGCGCTCAAAGGGTCAGAGATCTCGACCGATACCATTAAAGACACATCAGATGATTTAGAGCGTGCGGCCGAGGAGCTGCGGAAGGCTTCTGAGGACACGGCGAAGGCTAAAGAGCGCGCTTGGCTGGCGGATTGTGGCGGGTCGGACGAGAGTTCGATTGGCAAGTACTCGTGTATGTGGGAGCGTGCGAAAAGCCTAACGGATCTCTCTGGTGCTCAAAATCCACATTACGCTTCGAGCGTTACGTGGGAACCGCAAGTGGCGCTCGATCGCGCGAAGGCCTACTATCGCCAGCGCCTGGCAAATGAGAAACCGCTTGGCGAGGGTCCGGAAAAACAGGCAGATTCTGCTGCACGAAAGGTGTTCTTCGCTTATGCGAGCGAAGAAGTCGAGCGGGCATATATAACTGAAAAGGACGGCAAAGTTTCCGCCCACACCCCTTTCCTTCCGCGAAATCCAGATGAGGCGCGGGCGACTGAACTCTATACCGATGCGTGTTGGCCCACGAGTGAAGTAGATAAAGTTACCTATTTGCATTATGGGACTGACTGTCCAAATTACAAAAAAGGAAAGCCGGGTGGGTTGGCATCCGTCGCAGATTTTGACGGTCACGAAACGTGTAGCGAATGCCATTTCGGTGTGTCGTCTTTAGGGTACGTTGCGATTGCAACGACTTCTGTCGAAAGGGGCTTCGAGTACCACTTCGATAAGTTCAAAGAGGCCCTGGAAGACTACGTCGAATGCCGCAACAAGGAGTTCGAGCTCGAGCGTCAGACCGAGGACGAGGCCGACCGTGCAGGCAATGCGTTTGACCAGGCCATTAAAGCGCTTTCCGGCGAGCGCCCGCGTATCGCCCCACCTGGACGCAACGGCGTGGTCGCATTTGCAGTTTCGGGTGATATTACCAGCCCCGATCAACTTAACTCCTCGTTTAACACGGCAGTCAGGCTTGGCGATCGCGGTGCTATCTCTGCCGCGGTGCTGGCGCCCGATGAGGCGACGGCGCAAAACAACGTGCTTTCGCGATTTTTCTCGACATTGAAGGAACGCTCGGGCGGCGTTGCCGGCGTGCTCGACGGCGTCATGGATGTTTGGGGACGGCTGCTCGTGGGATACGGTGATATCCAAGGTTCGGCCGACGAACTTATGGACGAGATGATTAAAGACCTAGGAGGGGGCAGCGGTGCGTTGGGCTCCATTGCATCGTGGCTCGGCGATACCGTTTCGGCGTCCGTGGCGGCGTTGGGTCTGGAACCGTGCGACTTGCGCCTGCGAAAGCCGGTGCTGACCGATTCCGCCAACGTCATTAAGAGCCCGGGGTCTGACATTGCGGGTCTCTCTCAAGCACAAGACAAACTGCGAGGTATTCCGTTGGGCGTGACCGATCCCAAGGCGCTTTGCGAGGCGTTGGAATATCAAGTCGAACGCACCATTAGCGGTACGGTGTTCACGCTTGCGGAGATTCCTCTGCCCGGCGGCGGCTCCATCCCACTCACCGTCGATGTCGCCACGCTGGTTGGCGCTCTGGGCGGTGGGTCGTAATGAGTATTCGCATGCGTCTGCGCGAGGAGCGCGCCCAGGCGACGGTGGAGATGGCAGTGGTTACGCCCGTTTTGCTGGTGCTGGCACTCATCGTGTACAACGTCATGATCTTTGCCGGCGCTGTCGCGCGCTTCGACCGCGTGGTGCCCGACATCGTGCTGGCGCACGCTGTGGCGCCGGGCGGGGAGGGTGACGAGAGCTCTGCCGATGCCTCGGCGACGGTCCAGACTCAAATTCTGAATGCCATGGAAGGCTATGACTTACAGATCGAAGTGTCGAGCGAGCAAGGCGCGGAGGCATCGGATGGTGGCCTGCTCTCCCTATCCGGTACGTTTAGGACCTACACCTGCACCATGCACTATGAGCCGTGGCCGACTTCTCTCAGCATCGCTGGCGTTCTGCTGGGGGCGCCGACAACGTTGTCGCACGAGCGCGCGGTGACGGTCGATCCATGGCGCCCGGGGGTGGTCATGTGACCGCGGTCTCGTCCTACATCGCCTACGCGCGGGCACTCAATAGGCTGGGTTGGACGCCGGCCGAGTTTGTGGTAGCGGAGTCGTTTGTCATGCGCCTGCGCGGCATGCTGGGACGGCGTCCGGTTGCCGCCAACGGCCTGCCGCTCGTCATGGCGTTTCCACGCTGCTCTTCGGTCCATACGTGTTTTATGGCCTATCCCATCGACATCGCCTTCATCAATCGCGACGGCAATATCCTCGCGCGCTACGAAAACGTCCGTCCTTGGCACATGTGTTCCTGTCCCGGTGCCTGGGCGGTATTGGAACGCCCTTCAATCCTCGCTACACCTCCCGCCCTCCAACAAGTACCGGCGTAAGAGATTGGCGACGGCGGACTTTCGTCATACGAAATTGGGTAAGATGGAGGAGAAGATGCATGGATGTTGAGATCCATCCGAACGCCAAAAAACACTTGACGGAAAAGCAGGTGCTTGGTGCCTGGTTCGCGGTTACTGAGTGCATTCGCCGCGAGTCGGAGGACGAGCCGCCGAGATGGTTTGCCATTGGATGGCTTCCAGATGGTCGAAGTGTGGAACTTGTTGCGGTCGAACTAATTCGTGGATGGCTCATTATTCATGCCCTGTCTCCGGTTCAGAAGAAATTCTGGCAAGAGATCGAGCGAGCTCGGCAAAGGGGTCGATGATGGGCAAGACGTATACGGCCGCTAATGGTCAGGTTGTAACGGATGAAATGATTGACGCGTGGTGCGAGTCGTACGAGCGCGGAGAGTTTCCGGATGGCGAACACACCGTTGGTGGAATCGTGCATGGACGGCCCCCGCTCTCAGGTGAGGGGACGGCAACGCTGTCGGTCAAGATTCCTCTGGGAATGAAGGAGGCCATTCGTCGACGGGCGGCTGCCGAGGGGATGACGCCAAGTGAGTTTGCCCGTGCGGCTCTGAGTGAAAAACTTCTTGCTGCCGGCTGATGCCTCTGACGTGCCGATTTATAGAACCGAGGCTGTGCTCAAAAACTTTTTTAAAATTCTCGGTTGACCGGAACGCGTCCTTGGTTATACTAATCAAGCCTTGAAACAAGGCACACCTCAAATGGCTGGGTAGCTCAGTTGGTAGAGCAGAGGACTGAAAATCCTCGTGTCAGGGGTTCGATTCCCTTCCCCGCCACCTTGAATTGACTAGGACCTCTGCAAAGGGGTCCTTTTCTTTTATGTGGCCCTCATACGGAATCGAACCCCGTGAGGGCGCGGAGCTGAGTAAACGCGTAAGCGTTTGCCAGCGCAGCTCGCAAGGCGCGCAAGCGCCGCAGCGGTCCGCACGCGCGGAGCGCGGGCGCGATTCCCTTCCCCGCCACCTTGAATTGACTAGGACCTCTGCAAAGGGGTCCTTT
>CABUMU010000030.1 GCA_902492855.1 uncultured Collinsella sp.
ACGTATCAGGCCTTTTTGGGACTTGGCATCGCTGCCGCCATTGCGTTGCTGCTTATGCCGTGGTGGATCAAGCTGCTGAAGGTCGAGGGTATCGGCCAGCAGGTTCGAGCCGACGGCCCCAAGCGTCATTTGATTAAACAGGGTACGCCTACCATGGGCGGCGTCATCATCCTTGTCGCGATCTCGCTGACCTGCCTGCTGATGGGCAAGCTCACCACCGAGCTTGTGCTCGTGCTGCTTGCAACGCTGGCCACCGGCGTTCTGGGTCTCATCGACGATCTGACCTCCGTCACGCATGGTCGTTCGCTCGGCCTGACGCCTCACGCCAAGATGATCGGTCTGACCATCATCTGCGTCACCTTTACCGTGCTCGCCGTCAATTGGTGCGGCGTCGCCCCCGAGATTCGTTTTCCCGGCGGCCTGACGATTGACCTCGGTGTTCTTTCGACCACCATCTGCGGCCTTTCGTTTCCGTGGCTCTACATTGTATTTTGCTGGCTGATGATCGCCGGTCTTTCCAATGCCGTGAACCTGACCGATGGTCTGGACGGCCTTGCCGGCGGCACTTCCATGATCGCCATGCTCGCCATGGCCGCCATGGCGTTTTTGCACGGTGACGTGAACCTGTCCATCTTCTGCACGGCGTGCGCCGGTGCCTGCCTGGGCTTTTTGTGGTTCAATTGCTACCCGGCGAGCATCTTTATGGGCGATACCGGCTCGCTTGCCCTGGGTGCCGCTTTTGCCTGCACCTCCATCATGACCAACACCGAGGTCGTTTCCCTCATCATCGGTGGTCTGTTTATCGTCGAGACCCTGTCGGTCATGATCCAGGTCGTCTATTTCCACTTTACGCACAAGCGCGTCTTCCTTATGGCGCCCATTCATCATCATTTCGAAAAGAAGGGCTGGGCCGAGACCAAGGTCGTTATCCGTTTTTGGATTATCGCCGCGGCCTTTGGCGCCGTTGGCCTCGCCCTGTTCTTCCAGTTGGGATAGTGGTCTTTCATGTCTCTTGCTGATGTCTTTAGCCTGCTTGTTTTGGGGCAGGGTAAATCCGGTCTCGATGTCGCCCGTTGGGCGTTGGCTCACCCCGAGCGCGTGAGCGCCACGACCGTGTATGGCGGCGGTACCTCCGAGCCCAATGACGCCACACGTGCGCTCGAGGCGCAGGGCGCGTCGTTTGTCTACGGCACCGAGCAGGTCGAGGGTGCCTATGACGTGTGCGTGACATGCCCGGGTATCTCGGAGTTTTCGGCCTTCTTTAAGGCCGGTCGTGAGCATGCCGCTCAGATTATGGGCGAGCCCGAGTTTGCCTATCGCCTGTCTCCCCAAAATTGGATCGCCATCACGGGCACCAACGGCAAGACAACTACCACGTCGCTGACAGATTATCTGCTCAAGGCCGCCGGTGAAGCCAGCGTGGCCGTCGGCAATATCGGTGAGCCGCCGGTGAACGAGATCGACGGCCGCGCACACAATGAGTGGTTTGTGGCCGAGCTGTCGAGTTATCAGATTGCTACGACCGACGAGCTTCATCCTCGCGTGGCGGTACTGCTCAACATCACGCCCGACCACCTGGGCTGGCATAAGAGCCACAAGAACTATGCGCTTGCCAAGATCAAGTTGTTCGAGAATATGGTCGACGACGACCTCGTGGTTATCGACGTTGAGGATGCCGGCATCCATGAGTTCGATGAGTACATCTACACACCGGGTCGCCGTATCTGCAAGGTCGCTTTTGACGAGCCCGAGGGTGCAGACGCCGCCTTTGTGCGCGACGGTAAGATGGTCGTGCGCCTGAGGGGTGTCGAGACTCAGCTTGTCGCCACGTCCGAGCTCAAGATCTCGGGCCATCACAATGTCATCAATGCCCTATGTGCCGCCACGGCTGCTCTGGCCGTCGGTGCCGATCCCGAGGGCATTTGCCGCGGTTTGGCATCGTTCCAGCCACTCGAACACCGCGTGGAACCCTGCGGCGAGATCGATGGCGTGCGCTACGTCAACGATTCCAAGGCAACGAACACCGATGCAGTCGAAAAGGCCCTGACGGCGTTTCCCGACGACGATGTGATTTTGCTGCTCGGCGGCCACGATAAGGGTACGCCGCTTGCGGACTTTGCCCGCGTCGTTATGGACAACGTGCGCTCGGTCGTTTGCTTTGGCGATGCGCGCGAGCGCTTTACCGCCGCTATGGACGAGGCCGATGTCGATGGTGACGTGGATATCGCCCAGGCCGATGATCTGCGCGATGCCGTTGACGTTGCCCGCTCACTCTCGAGCCGCGGCGACGTGATCCTGCTTTCGCCCGCCTGCTCTTCGTTTGACGAGTTCTCGGGCTACGAGGAGCGCGGTCGCGTGTTTAAGGACTACGTTGTCCAGCTTGCCGCAGCAGCGAAATCGCAAACGGAATAGGGGTTGCCGGTGAGAGAGGAGAGCCCCCGAAGTGATATGAGGAGGCCCGACTCGGACCGTGCTTCCTCGCTGCGTAGCACGCCGCGTTCCGGACGCGGCGGGCAGACGTTCAGTGAGCGCTATATTGCCGGCGTCCCCGCCCGCATCATGCGCCCCCGTTTGATATTTATGGCTTGCCTGTTTAGCTTGGTTTGCTTTGGCTTGCTGATGGTGTACTCGGCATCTTCGGTCGAGGCACTGCACGAGAATGGTTCGGCGACGTTTTTCCTGTTTCGACAAGCCGCGTTTGCCGGAGTTGGCGTGCTGGCTATGGTTGCCATCGTGCGCATCTTGCCGGACAGTTGGTTTGGGGAAGACGTGCTCAGGATCTTCCTCATGGGCATGATAGGGCTACTGGTTCTGGTGTTCTTTATGGGTAGCGGCAGTCGTGGCGCCACGCGCTGGCTCAACATCGCCGGTATTCAGTTCCAGCCGTCTGAGTTTTTAAAGCCGTTCGCCATCGCGTATTCGGCCATCATGCTCGACCGCATCTTTTCGCCCGGCGGCAACATTAACGAGTTTCTTCGCAAGATGGGCGTCTACCTGGGCATTTCGCTCTTTCTGATTTTTGTTCAGCCCGATTTTGGCACCGTTCTGATCATCTTGTTGACCCTCATGTGCATGGCGTTGTTTGCGGGATTGGACCCCAAATATATCGTTTGGACGGTCGTTGCCGGCATCGCCGTCATTGCGATCGCCCTTATCGCCGAGCCGTATCGTATGACGCGTGTCGAGGTTGCTTGGAATCCTTGGGCAGACGAATATGGTGACGGCTATCAGGCCACGCTTGCCATCATGGCGTTTGCCTCGGGTGGCCTGTTCGGTCGCGGTATCGGCAATTCCACCATGAAGTACTCGTATTTGCCCGAGGCGCATAACGACTACATCTTGGCTATTATCGGCGAGGAAGTTGGCTTTATCGGAACCGTGCTGTTCTTCTTGGTGTTTGCGATGCTGATCTACTCGGCGTTTCGCATTGCCGAGCAGGCGACCGACCGTCGCGGAGCACTTATGGCATCGGGTTCCGCGGTCATCCTTGCGGTGCAGTTTTTGATCAACGCGCTGGGCATTCTCAATGTGTTTCCCATGACGGGCAAGCCGCTGCCGTTTATTAGCTACGGCGGCTCCTCGATTATTGTGTCGCTTATGCTCGCCGGTCTGATCCTGCGCGTTTCGTATGAGAGCGCCCGTCGCGATGAGTACGACCGTCGCCGCGAGAGCTTTGCCGTTATGGATGAGAGTACCGCCGGCGTGCCCCACGTGCGCGGCGAGCGATCTTCTCGCAACGGCTTTACCGTTCTGGATGGCTCTGCGACCGAGCCGGCAGCCCGTCCGCGTCAGCGAACGGCGCCGCAAGGTCGTCCGCAGCGCCCCACTCCTCGCAATGCGGGCGGCGGATATAATCGAATCGATTTGAATTCGGACCCGTCGGCGCGTCTGCGCACCGATGACCAGGGACCGCGTGTACGAAGGGATTACCATGACCGATAAGATGACCGTTGCTATTGCAGCTGGCGGCACGGCAGGACATATCAACCCCGCGCTCGCCTTGGCCGAGGAGCTGCGTGACCGCGGTCATCACGTTGTGTTCGTGGGCCAATCGCGCAAGCTCGAGGGCCGTCTGGTTCCCGAGGCCGGATTCGATTTTGTGCCCATCACGGTCACGGGCTTCGATCGCTCCCGTCCCTGGACGGCACTGACCTCGCTGTGGCGCGTCAACAAGGCGAAGCGCGCGCTTGCCCGTCACTTCTCGAAGGTCGGTAAGCCCGATGCCGCTATCGGCTTTGGTGCTTACGTTGAGGTCCCGCTGCTGGGTTGGTGCAAGGGCGCCGGCGTTCCGTATCTGCTGCACGAGCAGAACTCTGTTCCGGGTCTGGCCAACAAGATGATGAACTCCCACGCCGCCCGCGTGTGCATCTCGGTGCCGGCAGCGCGTTCGGTCTTTGAGCGCGAAGGTGACCCTGACCACGTGCTCATGACCGGTAACCCCGTACGTCGCTCGGTGATCGAGGGCAATCGCGCTCGCGGCCGCAAGGCACTTGGTGTTCCCGAGGACGCTACGCTGCTGCTCGTCTTTGGCGGTTCACTTGGCGCCCAGCACCTCAACGAGCGCGTGGTTTCGCTCAAAAACGAGCTGCTTTCGCGCAAGAACCTCTATGTGTTGCATTCGACGGGTGCCGACGGCTTTGAGGAGACCGAGCGCGCTTTGGCGCTGACGCCCGAGGAGGCGAAGCGCTATCGTGTCCAGCCCTACATCGACAACATGGGCGATATGCTGGCTGCGGCCGATTTGGTGCTCTCGCGTTCCGGTGCCTCGAGCGTGGCCGAGATCGCCGCGCTTGCCGTGCCCTCGGTGCTCGTGCCGTATCCGCACGCGACGGCCGACCACCAGACCACGAATGCCCGTTACCTGGTCGATGCCGGTGCCGGCGTGCTTTGCGCCGATGCCGATATCGATGCCCCTGCCTTTGCCGACGAGCTGCTGCACCTGATCGATGACGCTGCGGCGCGTGATGCGATGCGTCAGGCGGCGCGTGGCTTGGCCCAGGACCGTGCCGCCGCACTTTTGGCCGATGCGGTAGAGGGATTGCGTTAGTTAGACGGGATATCGCCGGTCGCCCTCGCGCGGATGCGGTAGGTGCGGTACAGTTATCGGGTTACAGGCAGTGTTTACGCAAGGAGTACACGAGCACATGGCTGATTCCCAGACTGCAACCTCCGCGCCCGAGTTCAAGAGCGCCCATTTTATCGGTATCGGTGGCGCCGGCATGAGCGGCATCGCCCTCGTCCTGCACGAGCGCGGTTATACCGTTACTGGCTCCGACCTTAAGACGTCGCGCTATATTCGCCAGCTTACCCGCGCCGGCGTGAAGGTCCACGTGGGCCATGAGGCTGCGACGATCGACGAGGTCAAGCCCGACGTGGTTGTGGTCTCCACCGCTATTCCCGAGTCCAACCCCGAGCTCGTGCGTGCACGCGAGCTGGGTATTCCCGTGTGGCCCCGCGCCAAGATGCTCTCGGCTCTGGGCCACGGCTACACCACCGTCGCCGTTGCCGGCACGCACGGCAAGACCACGACGTCTTCGATGTGCGCCACGATGCTCGATCGCATGGGTCTGGACCCCAGCTTTTTGATCGGCGGCATCGTCGAGGGCTACGACACCAACGGCAAGAACGGCTCGGGTGACTACTTTGTCGCCGAGGCCGACGAGTCCGACAGCTCGTTCCTGTTCCTGAACCCCAACGTGGTCATCGTGACCAACGTCGAGGCCGACCATCTCGATCACTACTCGGGCATCGAGGAGATCGAGGCCACCTTTGCCAAGTTTATGGGTCTGGTGGGCGAGGACGGCACCGTCATTGTTTGCGGCGAGGACCCGCATCTGGTCGAGCTCGCCAAGTCGACGGGCCGTCATGTGCTTTCCTATGGCTTTGCCGAGAACAACGACATCGTCTGCGTACATCCGGATGTCAAGGGCATCCAGAGCGACTTTATCGTTCGCTTTGAGGACGGCACCGAGCACGCTGTCGAGATCAAGAGCAACCCCGGTCGTCACAACATGCTCAACGCCACGGCCGTCTTGACCGTCGCCCATGTCCTTGGCCTCGATATCGACGCCGCCGCTAAGGCACTTTCGAGTTTTGAGGGCGTCCGCCGTCGCTTTACCCACGTGGGCGATATCGACGGCATCACGGTGGTTGACGATTACGGCCATCATCCCACCGAGATCAAGGCGACGCTCGCTGCTGCCTCTTCGCTGGGCTACAAACATGTCGACGTTGTGTTCCAACCGCACCGCTATTCGCGCCTGCAGGCTCTGTGCGATGACTTTGCCGATGCCTTTGCCAACGCCGACAAGCTGCTGCTGATCGATGTGTTCTCCGCCGGCGAGATGCCGATCCCGGGCGTTACCTCCAAGATGCTCGCAGATACCGTTCGCGCCAAGCACCCCGGCAAGGAGGTCGTGTACTGCTCCAGCCGTCTTGAGCTCAACCAGGAGCTTGAGAATCTCGTGGGCGAGGGCGACCTGCTGCTCACCATGGGTGCCGGTGACGTTACGACCGTCGGCCCCGAGTTCATCGAGTATCTGACTGCCAAGAAAGACGCTTAAACCCTATGGGTCTGTTTAACGCCGTCATGGCGCTTTCGGGCATGATCGACACGGACGTGGTCGAGGACGAACGTCTTGCACGCCATACAAGCTATCGTATCGGCGGCAAGGCCGACCTCTTTGTGACGTGCCATAGCTACCATGCCCTGCGTCGCGCCGTGGCGGTGCTTGACCGCGAGCAGGTGCCGTGGGTGATTATCGGCAAGGGGTCCAATCTGTTGGTTGCCGATGTCGGTTATCGCGGCGCCGTTATTTCGCTGGGACGTGAGTTTCAGCGCACGGTTGTTGCCGAGGACGGCTGCACGCTGACCGTTGGTGCGGGCGTGATGTTCGCGCGTTTGGTCAACGACGCCTTGTCGCGTGGGCTTTCGGGCCTTGAGTTCGCGGTCGGTATTCCCGGTTCGGTCGGCGGCGCCGTGTCCATGAACGCAGGTACGCGGACCGAGTGGATCGGCTCCCTTATCGAGGACGTGGTCACGTTTGATCCGGCTTCCGGTATTAAGCACTATGCAGGGTCCGAGATCGCTTGGGGGTATCGCGAGTGCAGCCTGCCGCGTAACGAGATCATTCTCGAGTGCGTGCTTAAACTCAAGCCCGCGCCCAAGGCCGATATCCGTGAGCGCATGGAGCGGTACCTGACGCGCCGCAAGCGCACGCAGCCCATGGGCCGTGCATCCTGCGGATCGGTCTTTCGCAACCCGCCCGACGCAAGCGTGGGCAAGTTGATTGAGGATTGTGGATTAAAGGGTTTTTCGGTTGGCGGTGCGGAAGTTTCGCCCGTACACGCTAATTTTATCGTTAATAACGGAACCGCCTCGGCCGATGACGTGGCCGCGGTTATCAGGCATGTGCACGGAAAGGTGAGGGAGGCGTATGGCATCGAGCTCAGACCGGAAGTTAAATTCCTCGGCTTCTAGAGCATCGAAACCAACCTTCCGCCGCGCCGGAGGGCGTTCCGGCGCACCTGCCCAGTCTCAACACAAGCCCGCCTTGTCCTCCAAGTCTGTTGGGTCCGTCCGTCCTGCCAAGCGCCCGGTCGTCGGCTCTCAGCTGGGGGGACGCCCCGCTTCTAAAAAGACGAGTCGTCCGGCTCCGCGTCCTTCGGTGACGCCCAAGCCGGCGATGGGCACCAAGACCTCCCGATCCATGGCGACGCCCAAGCCTTCGCTGGGAGCTCGTGCGCCGCATGCCAGCCGTACGTTGGCTGGCACTAAGCCGCGTTCACTGACATCGGTACCCGCTGCCAAGGCGTCTTCGGCAAAAAAGGGCATCAATCCTCTGTCATCGCTCGGTGCCATGGCAGGTAAGGCGACCGACGCCGCTTCTGCCATGAAGGGTAAGGGCAAGATCGCGGGCGGCATCCTGGCAGCCGTGGCCGTACTTGCCATTATTGCCATCGTCGTCATCAACTCTGGCCTGTTTTCCGCCACCGATATTCAGATTCATGGCAGCGAGCATGTGACCAAGCACGACGCCATGCAGCTCATCAGTCTTCCCGAGAACACGTCGCTCTTTAACGTGGATCCCGATCAGATCACCGAGGGCCTCAAGCAAAACCCATGGGTCTCGGGCGTGGATGTCCAGCGCCAGTTTCCCCATACGCTTATCATCACGCCGACGGAGCGTAAAGTTACCGCCATTGCGTATATCAGCTCCGATGACCTTGCTTGGGCTATCGGAGACGATGACACCTGGATCGCTCCGCTGTCGACGTCTGTCGAGGTGGACGACCAGGGGAACGTCATTACATCGGGGGAGGGTGCCAACACCCTGACCGGCATCGATGCGGCCCTGGCGCTTGCCAAGCACTACGGCGCCGTGCTGTTGACTGACGTCTCGGCCGATGTCGCACCGGTTTCGGGTCGGGCGGTGAGCTCCAAGGCCGTCAAGGCCGGCCTGGATTACGCACGCGGTTTTTCGAGCGAGTTCTTGGACCAGGTGAAGGATATTTCCACACCTTCCGTTGAGGCTATCTCGGCAAATCTCGACAACGGCGTTGAGGTGTCGCTGGGCGATTCGGACGATATCGCCAAGAAAGAACGCATCGTGACCAAGCTGCTTTCGCAGGTAGAGGGCGTGACCTATATCAATGTGCGCTCTCCGGGCAACTACACGTTTAGGAACGCACCGACCGCCTAGTATCCTAAACGGCTTTGTTGAGGGGCCATACCACGCCGTTTATCTGGTTTGTTTGGTTTTCACGGTCAATTATTTGACTGATACGTTCATAATGTGCAAACATAATACGGTTTACCTTTGCATTTACTTTCAACCTGAAGGTTAATGTGCGCAGGGGTCAACCCATGCTATGGCTATAACCTTTGTTCGGAGGACCGACATGCACGAGACAGAGATCAACAACTACCTTGCCGTCATTAAGGTGGTCGGCGTCGGCGGCGGCGGTACCAACGCGGTCAATCGAATGATCGAAGAGGGCATCCGCGGCGTCGAGTTTGTTGCCATCAACACCGATGCTCAGGCGCTCGCGATCTCTGATGCCGATATCAAGGTGCACATCGGCACCGACCTTACCCGCGGCCTGGGCGCCGGCGCCAACCCTGAGGTTGGCCGCAAGGCTGCCGATGAGTCCCGCGACGATATCGCCGAGGCGCTCGCTGGCGCCGACATGGTGTTCATCACCTGCGGCGAGGGTGGTGGCACCGGTACCGGCGCCGCTCCCATCGTTGCCGATATCGCGATGAACGAGGTCGGCGCGTTGACTGTCGCCGTCGTGACCAAGCCCTTCACCTTCGAGGGTCGCAAGCGCAAGAAGAGCGCCGAGGAGGGCATCAAGACCCTCTCCGATTGCGTCGACACCATGATCGTTATCCCTAACGACAAACTGCTCGACATCGCCGAGAAGAAGACCACCATGCTCGAGGCCTTCGCGATTGCCGATGGCGTCCTTTCCCAGGGCACCCAGGGCATCACCGACCTTATCACCGTCCCGGGTATCATCAACCTGGACTTCGCCGATGTTAAGACCATCATGAAGCAGGCCGGTACCGCCATGATGGGTATCGGTACCGCTTCTGGGGACACCCGTGCCGTCGACGCTGCCCAGCAGGCTATCTCCAGCCCGCTGCTCGAGAGCTCCATCGATGGCGCCACGCGCGTCCTGCTTTCCATCGCCGGCTCCAAGGACCTGGGCATCCAGGAGATCAGCGACGCCGCCGACGTTGTCGCCAATGCCGTCGACCCCGAGGCCAACATCATCTTTGGTACCGTTGTCGACGAGTCCCTGGGCGACCAGGTGCGCATCACCGTTATCGCCACGGGCTTCTCCGATTCCAACGTCAACCGTCAGGACGAGCTCTTCGCTGCTCAGCAGTCCCAGAGCAAGGCCGCTGCTTCTGCCGAGCCGCAGCGCACCGCTCCGGCTGCCAGCCCTGCTCAGGCTGCCCCGACTCGCAACGTTGGCGGTACCGAGCTCCCCAACTTTGGTAACGACCAGTTCGAGCTTCCCGATTTCCTTAAGCGCGGCAGCTTCTAAGTCGTTCTTCGCATTGTTTTGCACAGGGGCGCGTCCGTATGGATACGCCCTTTTTGTTTCTCGTTTGTAAACGAAAGCCTCCAATCTCCTTACGTTCCCTTTACGTTTGGTCCCTACCGCTGCGGGTATCCTTTTAAAGAAGTATGGCAGCCGTATGACACGGACTGCTGCGGCTTCGCCGCGATACTTGTGTTATTAGGAGGCTTTAGTATGGCAGCACGTGCGGACAACGTTTCGCGTGTCGACCATGATGGAGTTACGTTGGTAGAGGGCGCGACGCACGATGTCCGCTTTGCCTTTACCGAGCGCACCGGTGGCGTTTCCGAAGACGCGTACTCCTCGCTCAATCTGGGCTCGCATGTAGGCGATGACCCCTTTGCCGTTCAAGAAAATCGTCGCCGCGTACTCGAGGCCATGGGCGCCGCCGAGTGCGAGCACAACTTGCTTGTCCCCAATCAAGTACATGGTGACCACGTCGTGACGGTGACCTCGAACGGTGCCGATGATCTCGAGAACATTCGTGAGCAGATTGCCGAGGGCTGTGATGCCCTCGTCTGTACGGCCCATGAGGTGCCCGTGATGCTCTGCTTTGCCGATTGTGTTCCCGTGGTGCTGGTGGCTCCCGGCGGCTTTGCCGTGGTGCATTCTGGCTGGAAGGGCACGATTGCGCGTATTTCCGCCAAAGCCTGCCAGGCGCTTTGTGAGGCGGCTGACTGCACGCCGGAGGACATCTCTGCCTATATTGGGCCCCATATCCTGGGCGACGAGTATGAGGTGTCCCAAGAACTTATGGATCGCTTTGCCGCCGAGTTCTCGTGCATCGATGCTACTGCTTCTCGCATGCTCGATCTTTCCGCCGCCATTCGCGAGGCGCTGGTGGATGCCGGTGTCGATGTGAACGGCATTGTGGACACCAAACTTTCCACCGTTCGTCAGAACGACCGCTTTTATTCCTACCGCAACGAGGGCGGCACCTGTGGGCGCCATGCTGCGATCGGCGTGATGCTATGAGAAAGATCGCATCGGTCCTGAGTGCAGCAGTGCTCACGCTCACGCTGTGCGCCTGCTCCTCGGGATCTTCTACGTCTTCTATTACCGTGGCCGGCTCGACCACCTGCCTTCCCATTGCCGAGATCGCGGCCGAGGGCTTTAAGGAAGAGACCGGCATCGACGTGCTCGTCTCCGGCCTTGGCTCATCTGCTGGCATCGAAGCTGTTAGCGCCGGCACCGCCGACATCGCCAGCTCGTCTCGTGGCCTCAATGCCGACGAGCAGGATTTGGGCCTGACCCCGATCGTAATCGCACACGACGGCATTGCAGTCATCGTGAACGACGACAACCCGATCGACAATCTCTCGACCGAGCAGCTCCGCGATATTTACGCCGGCAAGATCACCAACTGGAAAGAAGTCGGCGGAGAGGACCTGAAGATTCAGGTTATCAACCGCGACGAGGCGTCCGGTACGCGCGAGGCCTTCCGCACTATCGTGATGGACGGCACGCCGTTCGATCGCCGCTCGGCTGTTCTTTCGGGTACGGGTCAGGTACGCGATGTCGTGTCCCGCTCGCGTGGCGCTATTGGCTACATCTCGCTGGGTTTTGTCGAGAGCCTCAACGCTAAGACCTCGGTCAAGGCCGTTTCGGTCAACCATGTCGAGGCATCCGAGAAGACGGTCGCAAGTGGCGGCTATCCCATCTCGCGTGACCTCTACTTCTTTGTGAAGGGAACGCCTTCGCAGCAAGCGCAGGATTACATCGACTACGTGACGTCCGAGAAGATGGACAAGCAGATTCGCGAGGCGGGCTTTATTCCCGTCACCAACGACGGAAAGGGGAGTGAGTAGCGTGGAAGCACAGGAAACCCCCCAGATTGAGCAGGAGACTCAGGCGCCCAAAAAGCGTGAGTTGGCGTTGGTGTCGCGCAGCACCTATCTCAAGGAGAAGGCACTGCAGTGGATCTTCTTTGCCTGCGCGTTCTTGGCGGTCGTCACCGTCATCCTGATTTTTGTCTTTACCACGTACTCGGCGCTGCCAGTCTTTACCGACATCGGCCTGGCGGACTTCTTTAGCTTTACGTGGGCGCCCTCTGAGGGTCATTACGGCATTATGTCGCTGCTGGCGGGTTCTGGTCTGGTGACCGTCGGTGCCCTTGCCATGGGCGTGCCGTTGGGTGTGGGCACAGCCGTGTATCTGGTCGAGATCGCCAGTAAGCGCGTGCGCAAGCTCATCAGCCCCGCCGTCGACCTGCTGACGGGCATCCCCTCCATCATCTACGGCTTCTTCGGCATGATCATCATCCGTCCGTTTATCGCGCAGCTGACCGGCGGTCTTGGCTTTGGCGCGCTGACGGCGTGGTTCGTGCTCGCCATCATGATCGTCCCCACCATCACCACGCTCACCATCGATGCCCTCAATTCCATTCCCATGGGCATTCGCGAGGCATCCTATGCCATGGGTGCCACCAAGTGGCAGACCATCTACAAGGTCGTGCTGCCTGCAGCCAAGTTGGGTATCGTCGATGCGATTGTCTTGGGCATGGGGCGTGCCATCGGCGAGACCATGGCCGTGCTCATGGTCGTTGGCAACGCCCCGGTCATTCCGGATAGCATCTCGAGCCCCATCTCGACGCTCACGAGTCAGATCGCGCTCGACATGAGTTATTCCTCGGGCCTGCACCGCTCGGCTCTGTTTGGCATGGGCGTTGTCCTGTTTATCATCTCCGCTGCACTGGTGGGTATCGTCCGCCTGATTTCCAAGAAGAGGGGGTAGGCTATGTCCGATTCCGTTGACACGACGGTCGATACGACCTCGTCGCGTGAGCGCATCAAGCGTGCCCTTTCCCATGGCAAGAAGGGCCGCATCAACAAGGATCTGTCCAACAAGATCATGCTCGGCGTGTTTCGTGCCGCGGCCTATATCACCACGCTGGTGCTGATCGCCATCATCGCCTACGTGGTCATCAACGGCCTGCCGCATATCTCGCTCGACTTTATCTTCGGCTGGCCGCAGGGCGTCAACGCCGAGGGCGGCATTTGGCCCACGATCGTCTCGACCATCTACGTGACGGCGCTCGCCATGCTCATCTGCACGCCGGTTGCCGTCCTGGCTGCGGTCTATCTGGCCGAGTACGCCAAACAGGGCAAGGTCGTCGACATCATTCGCTATGCTGCCGATGCCCTGGCCTCGGTGCCCTCCATCGTTATGGGCCTCTTTGGCTACGCCTTGTTTGTCGAGGCTATGGGCCTGGGTCTTTCGATGGTTTCGGCCGCCCTGGCGCTGGCGCTTCTGATGCTGCCTATTGTCATGCGTACCACCGAGGAAGCAATCCGCGCCGTTCCGCGCTATATCCGTTGGGGTGCATATGGCCTGGGCGCCACCAAGTGGCAGGTCGTCTCCAAGATCGTGCTTCCTTCGGCTTTTGGCCGCATCGCCACCGGCATCGTGCTTGCCATCGGCCGCGCCATCGGCGAGACCGCCGTGGTGCTCTACACCATGGGTCAGGCCATCAACCTGCCTATTTCGCCGCTCGATTCCGGTCGTCCCATGACCGTTCACCTTTATCTGCTTGCCAATGACGGCATCAACATGAACGCAGCCTACGGCACTGCGCTTTTGCTGATGGCGATTATTCTGGCCTTCAACCTGTTTGCGCGTTATCTGTCGCGCAAACGCCGCTAGTTAAGGAGTCCCATGTCCGTCTATCAGTCCGCTCCCACGCCGGAGCAAGCGGCCATCACGGCCAAGGATTTCAACTTTTGGTACGGTGACTTTCATGCGCTGACGGGGCTCGACCTCAACATCGCCAAAAACGCCATCACCTCGTTTATCGGTCCTTCGGGCTGCGGCAAATCGACGTTTTTGCGCTGCATCAACCGTATGAACGACCTGATCGAGGGCACCCGCGTCGAGGGCACCATGACGCTCGACGGCAACGATATCTATGCCGAGGGCGTCGACCCGGTCGACCTTCGCCGTCGCGTGGGCATGATTTTTCAGCAGCCCAACCCGTTCCCCAAATCCATCTACGAGAATGTCGCTTTTGGCCCTCGTCTGCAGGGCGTGACTAGCAAAAGCGACCTCGATGACATCGTGGAAGAATCGCTCAAGCGCGCCAACCTCTGGAAAGAGGTATCCAATCAGCTCAACAAGGACGGTTTGGCGCTCTCGGGCGGTCAGCAGCAGCGTCTGTGCATTGCGCGTGTGCTTGCGGTGCAGCCCGATGTCCTTCTGATGGACGAGCCCTGCTCCGCCATCGACCCCACGTCCGTCTCCAAGGTCGAGGATCTGATGGCCGAGCTGGCGCCCGAGATGACGATCATCATCGTCACGCATTCTATGCAGCAGGCCGCTCGTATTAGCGACTACACCGCATTTTTCTTGCAGGAAGTTGCCGGCGAGCCCGCCACGCTCATCGAGTATGGTCAAACCGACGCGATCTTCACCAGCCCGGTGGATTCACGGACGGAAGACTATATCACCGGCCGCTTTGGCTGATCGGTGCGACTAGTCCCAAGCCGATCGGACCTGGTCCGGTGTGTATTCACTGTGCGGGCGGCATGACCGCACCCAACTGATTGGAGTGAACCATGCGCAAACTGTTTTCCCGTCAGCTCATCGAAGCCCGTCACGAGATGCTGAGCATCTACGAGGCTGTAGACCTGGCGCTTCACGACGCCGTGAAGGCCTATGTGACCGACGATCGCAAGCTCGCCACCAAGACCAAGAAGCGCACGCTCTCGATCGATGCGCGCTGCGCCAACTTGGAGGCCGTGTGCTACAACCTGATCGCTACGCAGTCGCCGGTCGCCTCCGACTTCCGCTTGCTGCAGACGATCATCTACGTCGACTTTAACCTGCAGCGCATGACCGATAAGGTTCGCCAGATCTGCCGCGCCACGCGTCACATGGTCAAGGCCGACATCTCGCTGCCCCAGGAACTCGTCGCTACGGTCGAGGCCGAGGCCGAGGCTGTTTACCAGGTGCTGGGTTCGTCACTTTCTGCGCTCGTCACCAACGACATGTCCATCATCTGCAACCTGGCCGGCGAGGACGAGCCGGTGCATGCGGCGTACGAGAAGTTCTTCCGCACCTTTAACCGCATGGACACGGGCGATTTTATGGACGACGACAGCAACTATGACGACCTGCGCCGCACCATCATGGTCTCGCGCTACCTCGATCGTATCGCCTCGATTTCGATCGATGCCGCCTGCCGTCTGACCTTCCTTTTGACCGGACAGCGTATGACTGCCGGCGATATCGCCCGTACGGACGAGGATGAGCTTGAGAGCATGCGCGTGCCTTCGGGCGAGGGTGTCATCATGAGGCCTGCCGTCGATGCACACTATGTTGCCAAAGTGCCCGCTAACGAGGTGAGCGAGGGTCTCCGCTACCTGCTCGAGCACCTCGAGGACGAGGACGACGCCGAGGACGACGAGGAGTAGGGCGGCCCCGTTCGTCGAAAGATTGTAAATACCTAAGTGAGCGCGGCCTTGCACATGCGAGGCCGCGCTCTTGCGTTAGCATGGGACTACTTGTTTGGCTGTCTGCGGAGGCGATTGGCAATGGATAACTATTTGGACTTGATACGCGCTCGCCGCGAGCAGATTCTCGAACGTTTTTATGCAGCACTCGATCGCGCGGGCCGTCCCCACGATGCCGCGCGCCTGATTGCCGTCTCCAAGACTGTTGGCGTTGATGAGACCGTTGCCGCTATTCAGGCGGGGTATCGCCATTTTGCCGAGAACCGCCCGCAGGAGCTCGTTCGCAAGCTTGCGGGCCTCGTAGAGCATCCGGAGCTACCCGAGGTGCGCTTCGATATGATCGGCAACCTGCAGACCAACAAGATCAATGCGGTTCTGGGCTCGGCCGAGCTGATTCATTCGGTAAGCTCGCTGCATTTGGCTCAGGCCATCTCGAGCCGTGCGGTCCGCAAGATTGAGGCGGGCGAGCTCTCCGGCCCCCAGCGCGTGCTGCTCGAGGTTAATGTGAGCGGCGAGGAGTCCAAGGGCGGCTTTTCGCCCGACGAGGTTCGCGCTGCCGCAAGTGAGCTTGCAGAGCTTGAGGGAATTTGTGTGCAGGGCCTTATGACTATGGCACCCCGGGGGAATAAGGATGTGGCGCGCCGCACTTTTGCCGGACTTCGCGAGCTAAGGGATGAGCTTGAGGCGACGCACTCCGACCTGAGCCTGCCCGAACTTTCCTGCGGCATGAGCGAGGACTTTGAGCCTGCTCTTGAGGAAGGCTCTACGCTCGTTCGCCTGGGCAGGGTAGTATTTAGCCCGGAGTTTGCAGTAAAATAAGGCTCTGAAGTGCGCACTGATTATCGGAGCGCCTGCACTAAACCGCGAGAGGACACAACCATGGGCTTCCTTGACGAGATTAAAAATAAGATGCACCTGGGCGGCCAGCAGGGTTACGACCAGGGTTATGGTCAGGACGACGACTACGGCTACGATGACGGCTATGACGATGGCTACCAGAACAACGGTTACAGCGGTGCCTCGGGCGAGGGCTTCTACACCCAGGATGAGCCGAGCAACGGCCTGTTGGGTCAGACGCGCCGCGGCGAGGCCGAGTCGGTGGCCGTGTACACGCGCTCCGGCCAGCTGGTCGGCGACGATTCTCGCCACGCTACGACCTACAACCCGCCGTCGCGCTCGCAGGAGACGGTTGCGGGCGGTTATCGTCCCGGTGCCTACGACACGCCGTCGAGCTACGCCGAGAGCACGCGTGCCCGCGCTGCTGCCCCCGCACCTGCTCCCTCACCGAGCGATGCCTCGGCGTATGCGAGCAACATCATCAACGCTACGCCGCAGCTGCCGGCCTATGTCCTGCGCCCCGAGAGCTATGACGACGTGGAGACCGTCGTGCGCCGCGTGCGTACCAAGCAGCCTGTCGCGCTGATTTTTGTGGGCGTTCGTACCGAGGTCGCCAAGCGCGTCCTGGACTTCTCTTACGGCTTTGCCTGCGGCCTGGGTGCCACCGTCAAAGAGGTGGGCGATCGCGTGTTTATGGTGCTGCCCGCCGGTTGCGAGGTCAAGGATTCGGACCTCAAAAAGCTCCGTGCCGACGGCTACCTTAAGTAAAGACAAGACGAGGAGATTCTCATCAACATCTACACCATTGTCCAGCTGGTCAATACGCTGTTCAACTTTTACTCCACGCTCATCGTGGTCTACTGCCTTATGACGTGGATTCCCATGAAGCAGGGTGGATTGCTACAGGATATCGCCGCTGTTCTCGATAGCGTGTGCGGCCCGTGGCTCAATTTGTTCCGCCGGTTTATCCCGCCCATGGGCGGCGTCGATTTTTCACCGGTCGTTGCGATTATTGCGTTGCAGTTGGTGCAGAAGCTGGTTCTGCAACTTCTTATAGGTATACTCATATAAAACTGGCTTAGTAACTCACGTCGGGCGCACGGCGCCAAGGCGAAGATAAAGGAGAACTTGTTATGGCTATTACCCCTGCTGACATTCAGGCTCAGACCTTCTCTGAGGCCAAGCGCGGCTACGATCCCGCCGAGGTCGACGTCTTCCTGGAGACCCTGTCCTCTGAGGTCGACGCCATGCTCGCCAAGATCGTCGATCTTAAGGGTCGTCTGACTGCTACCGAGCAGCAGCTTGCCGATACGCAGGCCCAGCTTGCTCAGGCTCAGGATGCTGCCGCACAGGCCGTTCCCGCCGCCCCCGTGGCCGCTCCTGCACCCGACTTCTCCGCTCAGGAGCGTCAGATTTCCGCTGCCCTGATTGCTGCCCAGCAGACCGCCGAGGGCATTGTCAACGACGCCAACGAGAACGCTGACCGTATCCGCAACGAGGCCGACGCCAAGGCCCGCGAGGTCATCCGTCAGGCCCTGACCGAGAAGCAGGCCGAGCTTGAGGAGATCGACCGTCTTAAGGCTTCCCGTGAGGAGTTTAAGGCCGAGTACCTCAAGCTCATCCAGCACTTCATGGACGATGCTCAAAACTCCTTCCCGTCCGATCTCATGGCTTCCACGCCGGTCGGTTCCGCCGCTTCTCCGGCTGTGACCGTTCCTGCTGCCGAGCCGCTGCCCGTCGCCGAGCCGGTTATCCCCGTTGCCGATCCCTTCGCACCGATCGACAACTTCGCCGCCGACGACCTGGACTAATATCCAGCTATCATTTAGCGCCTAGAAAGGACCCACAGCTTGTGGGTCCTTTTTTGTGGCTGTATGCAGTCTGTAAAATAAAACGCCGAGTCCTGCGTTTGAGGGCACAGAACTCGGCGAAGGGCGCGTGGTCAAAGGTGGATTTTAAGGCCTGTCCCAAAAATCTACTTGAGGAGGAAGTCGGGGAGGGGAATGGTGCGGGCCTCGCGATGCTCGGGATCGGCGATATGGTCGGCAGGATAGCCGCAGACGAGCATGTGATAGGGATAGATGCCCTCGGGCAGGCAGAACTGCTCACAGGCCACCTCGGGCTTAAAATGGCACACCCAGCACGTACCCAGGCCCTGCTCCTCGGCCTCCATCATCATCTGATCGCAGACGATCGAGGTGTCGATGGCACTGGAGTTCATCTGGTCATAAGGGCGCACCCAAGCATCGTCGGTAACGCTGCAGATAAGAAAGATAAGCGGAGCCCTAAAGATAGACCCATCACGAGCAAACCGAGGCTGACAAGCAGCAGCCTTCTCCAGAAGCTCAGGCGTATCCAACACCATTACACGGGCTGGATGATTATTACAAGCAGAAGGAGCAATACGCCCAGCCTCAACAATGGCATCCACCACAGCCTGCTCAACAGAACGATCCTCAAACAAACGACAAGAATACCGAGACCGAGCCAGATCCAAATACGACATAGAAGCCCTCCAACAATTAAAAATCAAACAAATCCAAAGTAACCCAAAGAGTACCCAAGGCAGCAATCAGCCAAACGCTCATCAAGGGCCAAAGTGTCCGAACGGGT
>CABUMU010000031.1 GCA_902492855.1 uncultured Collinsella sp.
AACTGCGGGAGCGAGCCATCAGCTCAATGTGTTCGGCTGAGATCGGAAATCAACCAAAGCGGGACCAGCAACCCCACGACCAAAGGCCCAAATTACAAGTGAGTAGACTTTACGCGACCTGCAGAGCACACCCAAAACCGCCACCCCTGTGACCTGCGGTTTTACTAGAGCAGATGCGCTTTGTGCTCGTCCTGCACCAAAAAGTCTACTCACTTAGTCCGAATCGAAGCCAAACGGATCAAAATCGAAACCAAATTGAGCCAGTCCACCGCAAAAAACGTTTGAACCCGTGCTTCTCGCGGCGGATTGACACTACAAAGCGGCCAAAATGTCGGTCAGATTATCAATAACGGCATCGGCTCGCGATTGATCGAGGTTGACGCCCTCGTGCGGGCGCAGTGCCAGGACGCGGGCGCCGGAACGTTTGCCAGCCTCGATGCCCAAAGGCGAGTCCTCGATAACCAGGCACTCGGTAGGCTCCACACCCAGCGCCTCCATGGCACGCAGGTAGATCTCGGGGTCGGGCTTAAACGCACTGCACTCGTGACCGCTGATGGTGTAGTCCAGCACGTCGGCGATACCGGCAATCCCCACCAGCTCGTCAATGAGCTCGCGATAGGACGAGCTTGCGATGGCGCACTTCACGCCGCGCTCGTGCAGCTTGCGCATCACCGGCTCCGTCTGCTCGTTGAGCAGCTCGGCATACGGAACGGGATGGTCTGGGCTGTAGACCTGCTTGTACTCCACGCGCAGGCGCTCGCGCAGCTCAACATCGTCAGGTACCAGCGACTTCCAAATGGCGGGCTCGTTAGACCCCGAAAGATCGGGGATCTCGTCAAAGTGAAAGCCCTTCTCCTCCATAAACGCCACGCGACGACGGTTGTAGAACCACTCGGTATCGACCAGCACGCCGTCCATGTCAAACAGCACTGCCTTGATCATACGCATCTCCTCCCACCTGCCAAAAAGGGACAGGTTTATTTTGGTAGGTTTTATCTGGGATTTGCGACGCGACAGACACGCCCTCCCCAGAGCAAAAAAGGGGATGGGGCGCAAACCCCATCCCCTCTCAATCAACCCGTAAGGTCTACTTACTTGTGATTAGTAGGAAAGCTTCCACATGTAGCGACGCATGGTCAGCGGATGCTGACGGGCCTCGGCGATCTGGTTGCCGTACTCGCGCATAACGGCGAGGTGCAGCAGCGGGTTGAAGTAGGTGACGACGCTCGCGGGCACGGCGTCAGCCAGGCCGTAGTCCTTGGAGTCGATCAGAGCGACCTTGGCGCCCATGCGCTCAAGGAAGGTGAGGGCGCGGGCGTCCATCGGACGGGTAGCGCCATCGGACATGAAGAAGACGTAGGGCTTACCCTCGGTGGAAACCTCGAACGGGCCGTGGAAGTACTCGCCGGTGTTGTAGGCGGCGGCGTCGATCCACTGCATCTCGGTGAACAGGAAGGCGGCGTGAGAGTAAGCCATCTTCTCGGAGGCACCAGAGGCCATGAAGTAAATCATCTTGTCGTCCTTGAAGTCCTCAGCGAACTTCTTGGCGAGCTTCTTGCAGGACTGAGCAGCGTTCTCGCAGAGATCGAAGACGTTGGTGAGGCCGGTGATCATGTCGTCGTACTTGTCATAGCCCTCGGTCTGCTGAAGGATCTCGAGAGCAAGAGCGATGGCATAGCCGGGCTTCTCGCACTTGGCAGCGAAGTTGGCGTGGAAGCCGTGAACGATGACGTAGTCAGCGTCGACGGTCAGAGCGGAGCCAGCCTTGTTGGTGAGGGAGACGACCGGGCAGTTGTGCTTCTTGGCGGTCTTGTTGGCCTCGACGGTCTCGGGCGTGGAGCCACCGAGGGAGCAGGTGATCACGAAGGTGTGCTCGTTGACCCAGGAAGGCGTGTCGTAGTTGAACTCGTTAGCGGTGAAGATCTGAACGTTCAGCTTGTCCGTGTTGTTGGCCAGGAAGTACTTGGCGGGGTACAGGTCGGACATGGAAGCACCGCAGCCGACGAAGGCGACACTGTGGATCTCGTGGTTGGACAGGACGTCAGCGACGATCTGCTTAGGGAGGTTAAGGTCGATCTCGTACATCTGACACATTCCTTTCGATTTTTGCGGCGCCACATTGCCGGGCGCTCGCAGGGTTACCGTGGTTTGGACCGAGTCGCCGGTCCGTTGAGGATGCGACAAGGGGACTGTCCCATTGTCGCATTTTGGGGATGGAAGCCTGCCTGGGGTATGGGATGCCAGGCAGGCCCCCGGGGGAAAGCGGTTAGGCGCTTGGTCGCGACTAGGCCAGAATGCCGGCCGCGGAGAGGGCGATGCCGCCCACGATGGCGATCACGAGAAGCCAACCGGTGTTGACGTTCTTCTTGATGAGCCAGTACATAAGGCCGGTGAGGCCAAGGGAGATCATCTGGGGCATCATGCCGTCCAGGATGTCCTGGATAACGACGGTGCCCTCAGCGAACTGCAGCGGGGTGGTGGCGCCGATCAGCGTGGCGATCATGCCGCCCACGGACATAAGACCCACGATGCCGCAGACATACATGAGCTTCTCCATGAGGTCGCCGCCCTGAAGCTTGCTCAGGTACTCGTGGCCGCCCTGATAGCCCATCTTGGCGGCGAACCAAGTAATCAGCACAGAGGGGACGATGGAGATGAGCATGGCCAGGATCGGGCCCATGATGGAGCCCTGCTGAGCCAGCTGAACGCCCAGGCCAAAGGCGATAACGCGGATGGTGCCCTGGAAGAAGGAGTCACCGATGCCGGAAAGCGGACCCATGAGGGAGGTCTTGACCGCGTTGATCGAATCGGGATCGAAGTTCTCGGGATCCTTAGCGTACTCCTCCTCCATGGAGGCGGTGAGGCCCAGGATAAAGGCGCTCGTCTGCGGGGTGCAGTTGTAGAACGCCATGTGACGGTGGTAAGCCTCTTTCTTAGCAGCGAGCTGCTTGGGGTCGGACTCGTCCGGATAGAGGCGGTCGAGCGTGGGAACCATGCCGTAGAGGAAGCCCATGTTCATCTGACGCTCGTAGTTCCAAGAGGCCTGGATGGCCCAGGAGCGCCAGAAGAACTGGCTGACCTTCTTGTTCAGGGACACGTCCTTGGTTGCGGTTGCCATAGTGTGTTCCTCCTTAGTCTTCGTCGTCTTCGAGCGGATCGTAGTCGGAATCGACACCGGCGGCTGCATGGGAACCGTTGAACTTGAAGCCCATGAAGACGACAGCCAGGCACACACCGATCAGAGCGACCGCGATGACGGACAGGTTGAGGTAAGCGGCGAGCAGGAAACCGATGAACAGGAACGGAGTCATACCCTTCTTGATCATCATGGTGAGCAGCAGGGCCAAGCCGTAGGCGGTCATGATCTTGGTCGAAACGTTAAGACCAGTGGACAGCCACTCGGGAACCATGTTGACGATGGCCTGAACCAGGTCGGTGCCAACAAAGACGGCGAGGAAGATCGGCAGGAAGTACATGACGGCGTACAGACCGGAGCCGGCGCAGATGTGCATGCGGTAGGCGGTCTTGAACTTTCCGTTATCGATCGCGCTATCTGCCACATGGGTAAGGGCGGCGATGATGGAACGGAACACGATGCCGAGGAGCTGACCCAGGACGGCGACCGGGATGGCGATCGTCATGGCGGTCTCGGCGGAAGCATCGGTCAGGCACGCAAAGGCAGCGGCCACGATGCCGCCCAGGACCATATCGGGCGGAACGGCGGCGCCGACCTGCACCAGGCCCATGGACACGAGCTCGACGGCGGCGCCGACGGCAAGGCCGGTGGGCACATCGCCCAGCAGCAGACCGACGAGCGTAGCGCCAACGAGGGGCTGCTCGAAGTTAAGACGGCCGAGCAGGCGGGAGTCCCACATGCAGAACACGCCGACGAGGCCGACGAGCACCGCACTGATGAACGTATTCATACCCTTCTCCTTTCAGTCAGGCAAAAGCCTGGTTGATTACAGCTTGGCGTCGATGTCGACGCTCTGATACGTAGGGGTCTGCTGGACATAGAGCTTGATGCCCATGTCGAGCAGCTGGTTGACGTCGGCCTTCTGGGTGGCGTCGAGGAAGACGGAGCTGTCCTTACCGCCGACCTGATCGGCACCGTCGTGGTTGGCGGTGGCGCCCAGGTTGATGGCGTCGAGCTTGTAGCCCTGGCAGAACTGCAGCATCTCGGCAGTGTTGCCAAAGACGAACATGACGCGCTCGCCGAGGGTGTTGAGCTTATCCATCTTGGCGAGGGCACGCTCGACGGTGAAGACGTTCAGGCGCACGCCCTGGGGCTTGGCCAGCTTAAGAGCGCCCTTCTTGATGTCATCGTTGGCGGCAGCGTTGTCGACGACGATGATGCGCTCGGCCTGAACCTTGGTGGTCCAGGTAAAGACGACCTGGCCGTGCAGCAGACGGTAGTCAAGACGTGCGAGGACGATCTTGGCGGGACCGGAGCTGTGACGGGACGCCTTGGCCTTCTTGGCGGGAGCCGCGGCGGCCTCGACCGGTGCGTTGGGGTTGGTCAGACCGGTGCGGGCCTCATTGATGAGGGCCGCGAGCTCGGCGCCCTTGACGGGGACGGGGCTCATAGCGAGCGTGAGCGCCAGCGGGATGTTGAAACCGCTGACAACCGTGAACTTCGTGCCGTTCTTGGAAAGCTCGACCATGTTGTTGTTGACCGAGCTACCGAGCATATCGGTCAGCACATAGACGGTGTCGTCCGCGTTGAACGTGGCGATCATGGCGTCCACCTTATTGGTGATGGGCTCCTTGTCGTCACGAGCAAGCGACACGACGTGGACGTTCGACACGTCGCCGAGAACCATCTCGAGCGTGTCTTTGGCGCCTGCGGCCAGGCCGCCATGAGATGCGAGAATAATCTGATTCATCTTGCCTCCTCCTTTTCGTTATGGTCATTATAACGTCTTATACGTTGCTTATATTGCTAATTAGTATAAAGACCGTTCGCGGGTGAAAATCGACCGTTGACGGGTTTAACGTACTCGAAACGTTGGGCTGGGTAGGCCGGCGCTAGCTGGATAACCCCAGGTCAGACCCTGCGCGCAATCCCCTATCGCACGAAGTACCAGGGGCTTTCCTGTACGGTGGGTTCCAGCGCAATGCCGGTGCGTTCCTTAAACAGATCCATGTCCTGAGATTTTTCGGTCCACCACGCGTTGGGCTTAAAGGTCATGCTCTCAATGACATGACCGACAAACACACTGTTGCGCAGCTTGGAGAAGTCGGTGTTCATAATCAGGATGGACGCGAGCACCAGCACGATGCCCAGGACTTTAATCGCGCCGGCGGGCTCGGCGTAGACACCAATGCCCACCAGTACGGTGACGACCGTCTCGAATGACATTACGACGGGAACTTTCGACGTCTCGAGCCCCATGGACAGACCCTGCATATATAAGACATATGCCACGGCTGTGGGAATGAGTCCAAAACCAAAGAACAGCAGCAGCAGCTGTGGCGACATTGCCGCGGCGACATCTGGCCACGGAGCCGCGATAGCCGCCATAACCGCACCGCCAAAAACAAGGCCCCAAAACGTGACAGCCAGCGGGTGGACCGTCTTGGTTGCTATCCGGCTAAACACCGCGAGCGACGCGCCACAAAGCCCGCGATCACGCCCGACGTGACGCCCCAAACCGAAAAATGGAAACCGGAAAGGTCGCCATTGGTCACTGCAAGTACACAGCCACCGATATTAAAAGCGATGGCAACGAGCTTGTTGGGAGTCACATCCTCGCGATAAAGCACGCGGCCGAGCATGACGCCAAACACCGGCGAGGTGTAGAGCAGCACCGAGGCCGTGGACATGCCCACCTCGCCCATGCACTCGTAATAAAGCGTGTTAGCGGTGGCGAGGCCGATAATGCCAAGAAGCGCACAGGGAACAAGCTCTTTAGGACTTGCCTTGAACAGTGCCAGGGGACCCGATGCTTTTCCCTCACGATCGCCTCCCTGGCAACCCATGAACGCCAAGACCGGAGCCATTAAGACGGCACCCGACAACAGGCGAAAGGCCGCCATGCTCTGAGACGAAACACCCAGGGCCGAGATGCCGTTTACAAAGATTCCGATGCTGCCCCACATAAGCGCGGCGATCAGCACCAGCACATAGCCCAGATTGCTTTTCTTCAACGCAGCCTCCTCGGTATTGTTTCCAATATGTTTCACACTACGTTATAGTCGTTATATACATTTTTCAAGACACAAATCGGCGAGCGGAAAAATCCGCTCTACCGCTACAACCCATTGGTGCAAAGGGGTCAGGTTCATATGCGCCAACTTGGTGTAAAGTAACCTGTCCCCAATGACTAGGACTGTCCCCAAGTGCCGAACGTCTCCAAGTGCCGCATCTGGGCCAAGGCGACGCCGATGCTTTGGCAACGCCAGCGAAAACCCACCTGAGCGAGCAAGGTGCCTTGAAGCGAAGCGGCATTGACCTTCTGGTCATGCCGCTGAAGCTGAAAGGCAGATTGCCGCTCAGGTGGGTTTGCAGCGTCGAGCCGTTACGGCGTTTGGTAAAACGCCGTAACTAATAATCCAGCTTCCACATGTAGCGGCGCGTCATGTAGTCCTTGTGGGTGACGGCGGAGAGCGCGCGCATATACACGTTGTTGAGGATCGGGGCGAAGATCAGGTGGTTGAAGTACTCGCTCACGCTGTCCTTGATGTCGTTGAGGCCGAGCTCCTTGGCGTCGAGCTGATAGACGCGCTCGCCACCGTACTGGTTGACGAAGCGGATGCCGCGCTCGTCGTTGCAGCGGCTGCGGCCGACGCTGATGAGCTGGAACAGCGAGGTGCGCTTGTCCAGGATCTCGAAGGGGCCGTGGAAGAAGTCGCAGGTGTTGATGGTGCAGGAGTCGATCTGCAGCATCTCCTGCACGTTGCAGATGCTAAAGACGTAGGCAGCACCAAAGAGCGGGCCCTGGGCCATGACGTTAATGCAGGGCTTGTCGGCGTTCTGCTCGGCCCACTTGGCGGCAAGCGGACGGGTGTACTCGACGGCCTTGCGATAGATGGGGTCAACCAAGTCGAAGGCGGCCATAGCGGTCTCGTACTCGGCATAGCCCTCGGTCTGCTGCGTAAGCTCCATGGCGATCATGGTCACGACGGCAGAGTTGGTGCGGCCCATGCAGGACTCGTCGACGGCCAGGCTGTCGTACTGGATCTTGTAGTCGCAGACCTCGGTGAGGCCGGACTCGTCAACATAGATGGCGATGGTGCTGGCGCCGTGGTCCTTGGCGACCTGGGCGGCAACGATGGTCTCCTTGGTGCCGCGCATGGACACGACGACGGCCAGGGTGTTCTCGTTGACGTAGGCCGGGGTGGCGTGCACGAACTCGTTGCTGGTGTAGCTGGAGCTCACGGCCTGCGTGGCCTCGTGCTCCATAAAGTACTGGGCAGGATAGTTACCGCCGTTGGATCCGCCGGCGCCAATCCACACGACGCGCTTGATGCCGCCCTTGTCAGCCTTGTCAGCCAAAACCTGGGAGACGACGTCCTTAACCTGTTCCTGAGTAGTCATCGTGCATCAGCCTTTCTTCTCGTTTGATGCTCTCGATGGCATACAAGTTACATACATGTTTTGGTTATGTCGACTAGTTGTATGCTATATTTGTCTTAGATATTTTGCTGATGCGGTTTTCGACAACTGGCTACCAGCGGTTTTATTGTTGTGTTGAATACATGCTTGCTTAGATAAGCATACAAGTTAGATATAGGCTGATCGCATGAACGCTTCATCTAAAAAGAAACTGAGCCAATACGAGCGCTTGGCGGGTACGCTTCGCGACCGCATCGCCGCCGGCATCTACGCACGCGGAGACAAGCTGCCGTCCGAGATGGAGCTCATGGACGAATCGGGGCTGTCGCGCAGCACCGTGCGCCACGCCCTTAAGGTTCTCGTTGATGAGGGCCTGGTGCGCACCGAGCGCGGGCGTGGCGCCTTTGTGGCCGACACGCCCGCGCTCCACGAGAACAACCTGGTGTTTTCGAGCTATACCAAGCAGGTCGAGGGCCAGGGCATGAAGCCCACCACGCGCACGGTGGACTCGGGCTTTACCAAGGCGGGCGGCAGCATAGCTAAGTTCTTTGATGCCGCCGTGGGCAGCAAGCTCGTCAAACTTGTCCGTCTGCGTTATCTGGATGATGCGCCACTGTGCCTGGAGACCACCTATCTGCCGCCAAGCTTTGGGTCGCTCATCGATCGCGATATCAACGGTTCGCTCTACGCGACGCTGCGCCAAGAATTCCATCGCGCGCCAGCACAGGGACATAAGACCTTTGAGGTGTGCTATGCCTCGCAAAACGAGGCGTTTTTGCTCAACGTCGAGCGCGGGCAGGCGCTGATCCTGATCACCGACTACGTCTACGACACCGACGGCCGCCCGCTCCATGTCTCCAAGCGCATCCAACGAACCGACCGCGCCAAATACACCGAGCCCATCGGCTAACCTGCCAAAATAGACCTGTCCCTAAATGATAGGTTCGGGGAGGTCGGGGAACCAGGTTGGCTTAGGTTGGTTAGGGACGCGCTCGGCTAAGACCAACTCCATCCAGCACATGTCGTACCAGCGGCCGAGTTTTTGGGCGCAGCGGTCAAAGGCGCCCACCAGGCGGTAGCCCATATGGGCATGGAAATCCTGGCTGTTGTGCGACAGATACTCGTCGTCCTTGTCGTGCGGCACGGCGATGAGGGCGCACATGTTGGTGATGCCCATCGCGATCAGGCATTGCTTAAGCGCGTCATGCAGCTTGCGGCCCAGTCCGCCATGACGCACGTCGCGCGCCAGGTAGATCGATGTCTCGACCGACCAGTCGTATGCCTCGCGGCTGTTGAGCGGACTCACATAGGCATAGCCTACCGGACGCCCGTCCAGCTCCATCACCAGATACGGATAGCGCTCGAGCGTACGTTCGATGCGCCCGGCGAACTCCTCAACGCTCGGCACCTCGTATTCGCAGGTAATCGCCGTCTGGCGCACATACGGCTCATAGATGGCAAGCAACGCCGGCGCATCATCGGGCGTCGCCAGGCGAATCGTCGGCTCGGACATCTCGGTCATACAACCCTTCTCCCCAAAAAAAGCAAAGACCGCCCTGCGCCAAACCCAGCGCAGGGCGGCCCCCGTCATCATGTCAACTTACAGGACAGCCGCCAACGCGTCGATGTCCTCCTGCGTCGTAGCCCAGCTGGTGCAAAAACGCACCACCGTGTGGATCTCGTCGTACTTTTCCCAGTACTCGATCGAGGCATGCTCGCGTATGCGGGCCATGTCCTCGTTGGGCAGAATCACAAACTGCTGGTTCGTGGGCGTCTCCAAAAAGAACTGGTAGCCGCGCTCGTGCAGCACGCGACGAAGCGCCTGCGCGGTTTCGATCGCCTGGCGACCAATCTCAAAATACAGGCCATCGGTAAAGAGCGCCTCAAACTGCACGCCCGTCAGGCGGCCTTTGGCCAACAGCGCGCCGTGCTGCTTAATGCGCGGAATGGGATGTGCCGGAGCGTGCATACCGCAAAACACCACGGCCTCGCCGCAGAGCGCGCCACACTTGGTGCCGCCGATGTAGAACACGTCACACAGCTGCGCCAGCTCGGGCAGGGTAATGTCGCACTCATCGGCCGCCAGCGCATAGGCCAGGCGGGCGCCATCCACAAACAGCGGAATCTCGCGCTTCTGGCACACCGCATGAATCGCCGCGAGCTCGGCCTTGGAATACAGCGTGCCGTACTCGGTCGACAGGCTCACGTACACGGCGCCCGGGAACACCGTGTGCTCGTAGCTCTCGTTTTCGTAGAACACCTGGATATAGTTCTCGAGGTCCTCGGCGTGCATCTTGCCCTCGTAGCCGGGGATGGTGAGTACCTTGTGGCCGCCAAACTCGATGGCGCCCGCCTCGTGGCAGGCGACGTGGCCGGTCTCGGCAGCAACGACACCCTCGTAGGGCGCAAGCAGCATGTCGATCACCGTCGCGTTGGCCTGCGTGCCGCCCACCAGAAAAAACACGTCGGCATCGGGGGCCTGACAGGCCTCGCGGATAAGCTGCTTGGCACGCTCGGTGTGCGCATCGGTACCGTAGCCGGGCTGCGGCTCCATGTTGGTGTCGACGAGTGCCTGCAGCACTGCCGGATGTGCGCCGTGGGAATAGTCGTTGTTAAACGCGAGCATGGCAATCCTCTCTAGCCGGGCACGGGCCCGATGATTCAAACGGGGCTATTGTACGCCGTTGGGATAGGCAATGCGCGCGGCAAGGCACTCAAGCGCCAGTACCAGGGCAAAGCCGCAGCTCACGTCGCTCAAAAAGTGCGCTCCGATCACGATACGGCCAAAGGCGACGAGCGCCGCAACCACAGCCGCCGCCCAGAAGATCACACGGCGATGCGAAGGCTTTTCCTTAAAGGCCGCCACGGGAAGCCCGGCGAGCATAAGGCCAATCGCCGCGTGCGCCGTGTGTCCACTCGCAAACGACTTAAAGCCATCCTTGATCACGCCGGCGGCAATATAGGCCCACTTGTCGGGATTGCCGATCACCCACCACGGCTGAAAATTGAGCCCCGGCGTGACCTCGATCACACGCATGCGTGGGCGCGACCACAGCGGCTTGACAATCACGTTGAGGATAATGGCCTGAGCGACCCACACGGCAAGTACCATCAACGCCCAGCGTGTGAGCTCGTCAGGCGCGGTGTCGTGCGTAAGGCGGTAGGCGATGAAGTTGGCTGCGATGACCAACGCAAACGTCAGTACCAGCTGAAACGCGATGAGCTTACCGCCGACGCGCAACGATCCGATAATCTCGTAGCCGGCCAAGCCGACGTTGACGAGGATGCCGAGCACGGCAAGCCATTTGCTCCCTCTGGAATCGGGACGCACCGCGCGCACGAGCATAACGCCCGCAATGCTCGCCGTCAGCTCAAACGGCAACTCGCCGGCGGCCTCGATAAAGCGGCCGTACATGCTGCCGATGTTGAACAGCGCGCTCGAGATCTGATAATCGAAGAAGCTGCCCACGCCCAGGCAAAGGGCAAGGATAACCGCGATAGCAGCGGCGTCTTTCTTGTAGATGTACCCGAACATGCTTTCCTTTCGATGGAACCAGATTGCCCAAATGGGGCGTTTGCAGCGTCGACCCGTTAGTCGTCATCACTAGCACCCAACTGCTGCAGCAGCATGAGCGCCGCCGCCACGGGGCCGGTGCCGTCGTTGGCGTCGAGGCCGCGACCCAGGCCGCTGCCCGCACCGGCGCCCGCCTTGTAGGGCACCGACAGCTTGCGGCTCTTGGGGAAGTTCACCGCACCATAGCGGGTCTTAAGCTCAAAGGCCACCTTCTTGGGCACGTCGACGCCCAAAAACGTGATGCGACCGCCGCTGAGCGTGACGCTCTCGAGCCCCAGACGCTCGCCACGAATGCGGATGCGTGCGCGATTGAACAGGTTGAGTCCCGCCAACGGCAGCTCGCCATGCGCGGCCTCGGTCTCTTCCTGCACCTCATCGATGCTCTCCAGGTCCTCGGCCGCTGCGAGCTTACGGTACACGAGCACGCGCTGGTCCACCGCCGGCAGGTACTCCTCGGACAAGAAGTAGTCGGCCGGCAGGTTAATACCCACGCTCGCCGCCTCCACGCCGGCGTCGTCATCGCCGCGCGCCTCGGCCACGGCCTGGCCCAACATCTGCGTAAACAGGTCAAAGCCCACGCTCGACAGGTTGCCGTGCTGCTCGGCGCCCATAAGCGAGCCGGCACCGCGAATCTCCAGGTCGCGCATGGCGATGCGCATGCCGCTGCCCAGGTCCTGGAACTCGGAAAGTGCGGTCAGGCGCGCCGTGGCCTCCTCGGTGAGTGGCAGCTCGCCCGGGAACATAAAGTACGCGTAGGCCTGCGTGGCAGAGCGGCCCACGCGGCCCTTGAGCTGGTAGAGCTGCGCCAGGCCCAGACGCTGCGAATCCTCGATGATGAGCGTGTTGGCGGTCGCGTTGTCGATGCCGCTCTCCACAATGGTCGTGGCGATGAGCACGTCGATCTTCTTGGTCGCGAACTCGATCATCACGTCCTCGACCTCGCGCGGGCTCATCTTGCCGTGCGCTACGCCCACGCGCGCCTCGGGCGCGGCCTCGTGCACGCGCGCCACGGCATCGTCGATGGTCTTGACGCGGTTGGACACGTAGTACACCTGGCCGCCGCGACCCACCTCCAGGCGAATCGCCGCGCTCACCACATCGGGGTCGTACTCCCCCACGTGCACGATCACGGGGCGACGCCCGGTGGGCGGCGTCGTGATCAGGCTCATGTCGCGCACGCCGCTCGTGGCCATCTGCATGGTTCGCGGAATCGGCGTTGCCGAAAGCGTGAGCACGTCAATCTGCTCGCGCAGGTTCTTGAGCTGTTCCTTGTGCTGCACGCCAAAGCGCTGTTCCTCGTCGATGATCACCAGGCCCAGGTTCTTGGGGTTCACATCGGCCGAAAGCAGACGGTGGGTGCCGATGAGCACATCGATCGTGCCCTCGGCAAACGCCTTGAGCGCGCGCTTCTGCTGTGCCGGCGTGCGGAAGCGGCTGAGCACCTCGACCTCAAGGCCAAACGGGGCAAAACGCTCAAAGAACGTCTCGTAGTGCTGCTGGGCCAGAATGGTCGTGGGGCAAAGCACCATGACCTGGCGACCGGAGTCCACGCACTTAAACGCCGCGCGCAGGGCGACCTCGGTCTTGCCAAAGCCCACGTCGCCGCACAGCAGGCGGTCCATGGGCTTGGGCGCCTCCATGTCGGCCTTGATGTCGGCGATGGCCTCCAGCTGGTCGCGCGTCTCGTCGTAAGGGAAGCTCTGCTCCATCTCGATCTGCTCGGGCGTGTCGGGCGGGCAGGCGATACCGGTAATCGACGAGCGGCGCGTATACAGATCGACCAGGTCGAACGCCAGCTTTTTGGCGTTTTTGCGCGCCTTGTTGGTGGCACGCGTCCAGTCGGCGGTATTGAGCCTAGTCAGGCGCGGCTTGTCGCCGTCGGGACCGACGTATCGCGTGATACGGTCGACCTGCTCGAGCGGCACGTAGAGTTTGTCGCCGTCGGCATATTCCAGCAAAAAGTAGTCGCGTTCCTTGCCGCCCACTTCCTGGCGCGCGATCTCGCTAAAGAGCGCGATGCCGTGGGTAGCGTGCACCACGTAGTCACCCGGCTTAAACGGGAATGTGATCTGCGTAACGTCCACCTTGCGGCGGCTGCGCGCGCGGTTGGCGTCCATGCGGGCGTTGAGGTCGGCGATTGAGAACACGGCCAGGTTGGCATCGGGCACCACCACGCCCTGCGGCAAGGCGGCATCGACAAAGGTCACGCGTCCGCGCGAGATGGTGGGCACGGCGGCACCGGCGGCAGCCTGGACCGCGCCCGCCTCGAGCGAGCGGGCGTTGAGTGCGTCGGCGCGGCGCTCGCGAATGGAAGCATGGGCCTCCTGGCGGGCAGCACGGTCGGCAGAATCTGCCGCTGCCACGCGTACGCGCTCGCCAATGACGCCGGCGTTTTCGGGCGCTGCCGTCAGCGATTCCTCAAAGGTGATGCCCTCGTCGCCAAAGGTGAGCTCCATCGACTCGCGCGCGCCGCGATCGGGAATGGCAAACACGCAGGCGTAGCGCTTGCCTACGACTTCCTGAATGCGCGTCATAAAGCGGTTGTCCGAGCCCGCGATGGCCGGCTGCTCAATCTTGAGCTCCGCCGTCACCGCGCCGCCGGCGCGAATCAGGCTCACATAGTTCAGGCGCTGCTGAGCACCAAAATCGAGCTGCTGGGCACGTACATACAGGCCATCCAGTCGGTCAATCCCCGCCTCGCCGGCACGCGCCTCGATATCCTCGTAGGCGCGCAGGCAGTCGTCGAACAGCGAGCGCGGCTCGGATAGAACCACGAGCGCCTTGCCGCCCACGTGTGCCAGTGGGCTTACGGTCTGGCCGTACATCACCGGCAAAAAGCGGTCGAGCTCGGGCGTGACGATGCGTGCATCCACCATCTCGAGCAGCGCCGCCAGCTTGCTATCGTCCTGGCTGGCGCGATAGAGCGCCACATGCATGTTGTGGACCGCATCGTCGGTAAGCGCCAGCTCACGGCAGGGGAAGATCTCGATACTGTCCTCGTTGCCAATGGTTTGGCCCGTGGAGCTCACCATGCGGCGAATGCGATCAATTTCGTCGCCGAAGAACTCGATGCGCACGGGTGCCTTTTCCTGTGCGGGGAACACCTCGACGGTGTCGCCGTGAACGCGAAACAAGCCGGGTGCATCGGCGGCGCCGGCATTGGTGTAGCCCATGCCCACCAAGCGCTGCGGCACCTCGTCAAAAGGAATCTCCTCGCCCACCGCAAAAGTGGTGGACTCCCAATAGCGGCTCTCGACCGGCGGTACGCAGCGCAGCAGCGCACGGGCCGAGGCAACCATGATGCAGTTGTCCCCGCGCACGATGCGCCCCAGAGCCTCGCAGCGCTGCGCCACCACGGCGTCGTCGGGCGCCTGTTCGCGCCACGGATAGTCCTTGCGCTCGGGAAAACGGCACACGTGCGCTAGGCCCACGTAGGCGGCAAGGCTACGCGCGGCGCGATCGGCCGCATCCTCGCCGCTCACGATATAGACCGTCGGGCGCGGACGGCGCGCAAACTGGGCGGCCGCCATAAGCGTGCGGCCCGACTGCGACACAGCCAGCGTCACGTCCTCGCCAGCATCGAGTCCGGCCTCGACGGTCTGCAAGGCCTCGGCAGTGTAGAGCTGCGCGGCTATACGGTGAATGAGCATGCTGTTCCTCCGGCATTGCAACGCCAAAAGCCCGCCGAGGCAAGCTCGGCGGGTATGCGGCGGATTTCGTTGCCTGTCATGGTAACGCATGAGGTGGGCACGCCAGCGCGCGCCGAACAGCCACCCCAAAACGCGCATGCCCGAACGCCCTCGGCACAAAACAGCCTGATCGGACAGCACCAATTACCAGCTTCTACCTGCATTACTTTGCAATTATGGCAATTTCTACTTTACAGTTGTGGTAACTTCTAGTTAGTAATTATGGTTTTTTGCCTTGCCGATGTGGCAAATCCCAAAGACCTGCCACGAAACCCGGCAGATACCGACAAACTCGGTACGAGACTTTCAAACCAAAAGCATGCCTACGAGCATGAGATGCTAGACACGAAGGGCGTTAAAAATGATTGAGCGAACCATGGCCCAGAAGCTACGCGACATGTCAGAATGGTTTCCCGTCGTCTCGCTTACGGGGCCACGCCAAAGCGGCAAGTCAACTCTCATCAAGGCCGTTTTTCCTGAATATGAATATCTCAACCTCGAAAACCCGGAAGTCCGTCGCGCCGCACTCGATGTCCCCGTCGGCTTTATCAGCAGGCGCCCCGATCATCTGATCATCGACGAGGCCCAATATGCACCGGAGCTGTTCAGCATGATTCAGGTCGCCTCCGACGAACGCGGAAGGACCGGCCAGTATGTATTGTCCGGCTCGCAAAACTTTTTGCTCATGCACAACATCCAGCAATCGCTTGCCGGGCGCGTCGGCATGCTCAAACTCCTGCCTCTCTCCTACCAGGAGCTCAGCGACACGCAAATCTCGCTTGACACCTACCTGATTCGCGGGGGATACCCGCGCATATACGATGCGGGCATCCCCACCGATATGTTCTACCAAAATTACCTTATGACCTATGTGGAACGCGACGCGGGCGGCCTTCTCGACGTGCGCAACCTGAGCTCCTTTAGAAAAATGATCGGGCTGTGCGCGGCTTGCGTGGGAGGGCTGCTCAACCTATCAAGACTCGCCGCTGATGTGGGAGTCGCCACGGCGACGATCAGCTCGTGGCTTTCGATCCTGCAATCAAGCTATTTGGTGTTCCTGCTTCAACCATATGCTGGAAACATGCGCAAGCGGCTTACCAAAGCGCCAAAATTGTACTTCTACGACACGGGACTACTTTGCCATCTGCTTGGCATTCACGACGAGCGCAGTCTCATGAACCACCCCCTAAGCGGGGAAATATTCGAAAACCTCGTTGTCTCGGAACGCCAGAAGGCATACCTCAACAGAGGCCTCGAGCCCACGCTTGCCTTTTATCGCGACGACAGCAAACGAGAGATCGACCTTATCGATCTAACAGAGCCGGCTCGCCCACAGGCGTTCGAAATCAAATCGGGCGCTACCTACCGCGACACATTCGCTCGACACCTACGCTCTGTTGGTTCCGAACTTGGCATTCCCGCAAAGGACCGAGCCGTCGTATATCACGGCTCCGAGCGCTACGATACCGAGGGGGCATCGGTCGTGCCGGTAGAAGAGTTCTTGCTTCGGGAGTCGTAGCGAGCGCCGTGGTCACCGGCCGCGTCCCGATTTGTACCGCCCGGAGATACGCAAGAGTGGCGACCTGTCCTTGTAACCTAGCTCACCCGTACGCTGGGGCACAAATCCGCCAGCGGGCACTCGTCGCACTTAGGTTTGCGGGCGTCGCAGATCTCGCGGCCAAAGGTAATCCACTGGTGGTTGACCGATTCCCAATACTCGTGCGGCAAAATCTTGAGCAGGTCTTGCTCGGTCTTGAGCGGCTCCTTGGCATGCGTCTTGGGACTCAGCATCAGGCGGTGCGCAATGCGGTTGACGTGTGTATCGACCGCGATGCCCTCGACAATGCCAAATCCCACGTTGAGCACGATGTTCGCCGTCTTGCGACCCACACCCGGCAGTTTGACGAGCTCCTTCATGTCGGCCGGCACCTCGCCACCATAATCGGCAACGATCATCTGCGCGGCCTCCACAGCGTGCTTGGCCTTACTCTTATAAAAGCCGAGTGACTTAATGGTGTCGGCCACATCGGCCACGCTCGCCCCCGCCATGGCCTCGGGCGTGGGCCACTGGGCAAACAGCTTCGGCGTCACCTTGTTGACCTGCGCGTCGGTCGTCTGCGCCGAGAGCAGCACCGCGATGAGCAGCCTAAAGGGATTCTCGTGGTCCAAAAAGCACTCGACCGGGCCATAGCGACGGTTGAGGCGCTCGCACACCTCAACGGCGCGCTCGCGTTTGGCGGCATTGGTCTCGCGTGGCATAACGACTCCTCGGCTCAGCGGCATAACAAACTTATGGGCACGATTGTCCCACGTATGGGGTCTTTACGCCTCCAAAAATGCGCCGGTCTGGCGGCCCCACAGGCTTGCGTACTCGCCGCCCGCCTCGACAAGCTGCGCATGCGTACCGTCCTCGACAATCTCGCCGTTCGCCAGTACCACGATGCGGTCGAGCGCCGCCACGGTGGACAGGCGATGCGCCACCACAATGGAGGTGCGGCCGCGCATCAGGTTCTCGAGCGCCTCCTGCACCAGCGCCTCGGACTCGCTGTCCAGGGCAGACGTCGCCTCGTCGAGCACCAGAATCGGCGCGTCGGTCAGGATAGCGCGGGCAATGGCCACGCGCTGGCGTTGGCCGCCCGAAAGCTTAACGCCGCGCTCGCCCACCATGGTGTCAAAGCCACGGGGCAGGCGGTCGATAAACTCCAGGGCATTGGCCAGACGCGCGGCCTCGCGGATCTGCTCGTCGGTGGCGTCGGGACGGCCGTAGGCGATATTCTCGCGAATGGAGCGATGGAACAGCAGCGCCTCCTGCGGTACGTAGGCAACCTGGCGGCGCAGGCTCTGCTGCGTGCAGCGCGAGACGTCCTGGCCGTCCACGAGCACGCGGCCGCCCTGTACGTCGTCCAGGCGCAGCAACAGCTTGGTGAGCGTCGTCTTGCCCGAGCCCGATTTGCCCACCAGGCCCACGCGCTGGCCCGCCGCCACATGAAGCGTCAGGTCGTCGAACACGCTCTCGCCCGCCGCGGCGTCACGGTATGCGAAGCTCAGGTGCTCAAAATCAATCGCGCCCTCGCTCACTTTGAGCTCGAGGGCGTTCTCGTCGTCTGCCACCAGACGCGGCTCGTCCAGCACACGCGTCATCTCTGCCGCATCACCCAACGCGCGGTTGATGCGCTGCATCATGGAGCTCACGTAGTTCAGACGCATGGTGAGGTTGTACGTATAGGTAAAGATCATGACGAGCGCGCCGGCCGAGATGCCAAACCACGCGTTGCCGCCCGCGACGAACACACTCACCACGGCCATAGTGATGACGATAAGGCCCGAGGTCGTAAAGTTGCGCTGCATCATGGCGTGCATCGAGACCGTCTCGGCGTCGCGTGCAGCACGGTCGGCGGTATCGAACAGGTCGCGCTCAAAGTCCTCGCGCCCACAGGTCTTAACGGCTAGGATGTTCGTGACCGCGTCGGACAGCACGCCCGACAGCTTGTTCTGCGCGGCGGACGTCGCGGCCGAAAGCGGCATGATACGCTTGTACATAAGCCAGACAAACGCGATGTAGACGACCATAATGCCCACCAGGATCACGGTAAATGTCGGCACCACCGGGGCGAGCGCCGCCACCGTGCAGACAACCGAGGTGATAGTGGGAATGAGCGAATACACCGTCACGTCCACCAGACCCGTGTAGCCGCTCATAAAACGGCTCGTCTGGCTCACAAGCGATCCACCAAAACGGCTGGTGTGGAATGTCATGGATTGATTGGAGAGCGTGTCAAAGCACAGGCGCGCCAGGTGATAGTTGCCCGCAATCTCGAGCTTGTAGACGGTGTAGTCCTGCAGCTTGGAGAGGATTTGGCCCACTAGGTTAACGAGCACCAGCGCCAGAATGTAAGGGCCAAAGACCTCAAACACCTGGTCACCCGCCACGGGG
>CABUMU010000032.1 GCA_902492855.1 uncultured Collinsella sp.
CCTGCCGATATCATGGCGTGTCCTGAGTCGATGACGGGCGCTTATCTGACCGGCAAACGAATGATCCGGGTGCCTGATGAACGGCGCAAGCCCGGTCGCGGCTGCCTTAAAATTACGGGCGCTCGAGCCAACAACCTCAAAAACGTTACTGCCAAAATCGAGTTTGGTACGCTTACGGTTGTTACCGGCGTGTCGGGATCGGGCAAGAGCTCCCTGGTTACCGATACCATTGCGCCTGCCCTTACGAATGCCATTCACCGTTCGACGCGCCCTGTGGGTGCATATAAGAAAATCGAGGGCATCGAGTGTATCGATAAGGTTATCGATATCGACCAGTCGCCGATTGGCCGCACGCCGCGTTCCAACCCTGCTACCTATATCGGCCTGTGGGATGATCTTCGCGCGCTGTTTGCGAGTACGCCGGAGTCGAAGGCGCGCGGCTACTCGCCGGGTCGTTTCTCCTTTAATGTGAGTGGCGGGCGCTGTGAGGCGTGCAAGGGCGACGGGCAGATCAAGATCGAGATGCACTTCCTTCCCGATATCTACGTTCCCTGCGAAGTTTGCGGCGGTAAACGCTACAACCGCGAGACACTCGAGGTCACCTACCGTGGCAAGACCATCTCGGACGTGCTCGACATGAGCGTCACCGAGGCGCTGGCCTTCTTTGGGAATATCCCGCAGATTAAGCGCAAGCTCCAGACGCTGTACGATGTAGGCTTGGGCTACGTGAGCCTGGGCCAGCCCGCCACGACGCTTTCGGGCGGCGAGGCGCAGCGTGTGAAACTCGCCAAGGAGCTTCATCGACGCCAGACGGGCAAGACGTTCTATATTTTGGACGAGCCGACGACCGGCCTTCATTTTGAGGACGTCCGCCAGCTGCTCGATGTGCTGCAGCGCTTGGTCGATGCGGGCAACACGGTGCTGGTGATTGAACACAACCTTGATGTCATCAAGGTTGCCGACCGCCTGATCGATATGGGTCCCGAGGGCGGTAACGGCGGCGGAACCGTCGTGGTTTCGGGCACACCGGAGCAGGTTGCGGACTGTCCGCAGAGTTATACGGGCAAGTTTTTGGCGCCGTTGCTCAGGCGTGACCGGGAGCGTCAGGCTCAACTTGATGCTCAATAAATAGGCGATTCAGTTTATGGGCGCCATCGACTCCTTGTGATTCGATGGCGCTTGCTGTGCCGAAGTGACGTATGCAGCCGAATTGGACATATACTTAATCCTTGCGTCCGAATGCGAGGGAAAGGATATGTCATGGCAAAGGCTGTAAAGACGCCAAAAACCAATGCGATGCGCGAGCTGGAAAGCGCCGGCATTTCCTATGTTCTACATACGTACGAAGACGATGGTGATGAGTCGGTGGGCCTGGGTGTCGCGATTTCGGAGCAGCTTGGCGAGGAGCCCGGTCAAGGATTTAAGACTTTGGTCTGCGTGACACCGTCCAACGACTATGTCGTGTGCTGTATCCCTGTTGCCGACGAGCTCGATCTAAAGTCCGCCGCGCGTGCCGCGGGGGAGAAGTCCTTGGCCATGATGCATGTGAAGGATTTGCTTGCGGCGACTGGCTACGTTCGCGGCGGCTGCAGCCCGGTCGGTATGAAAAAACGCTACCGGACGCTCATTGATGAGACATGTGTCCTTTGGGATACCATTTTTATTTCGGGAGGCAAGCGTGGTTATCAGCTCGAGCTTGCACCCGATGATTTAATTGCATTTTGCGGGGCGACGGTTGCCGCGATTACGAGAGAGGACTGAGCGATGCCGCAGGAAGAATTGAAGCGCGGAGCTCATTTTGCAAAAGAATCTGCGCCTCAGACACCCTCATCCGAAGCTTCTTCGTCGCGAGATGACACCGACGACATGGGCTCGTCGGACTACTCCACGGTTGGTCGTTCCGCCGGGCTTATGACCATCCTGACCATTGTGTCTCGCGTCACCGGTTTTATCCGCACGTGGGCAATGGCGGCCGCTATCGGCATGTCGCTACTCTCGTCCTCCTATCAGGTCGCCAACAACCTGCCCAATATGCTCTACGAACTCGTGATGGGCGGCATGCTCGTGACGGCGTTTTTGCCCGTGTACATGGGCGTGAGGCGTGAGCAGGGTCGCGAGGCCTCGAACGAGTACGTGGGCAACCTGCTCGGCATTCTGCTTTTGGTGCTGGGTGGCATTTCGTTGCTGGGGACCGTGTTCGCCCCGGGCTTTATCTGGACGCAATCGTTCCTTTCGGGTGACGGCGGCAGCATGGATACCGCTGCGTTCATGTTCCGTTTCTTTGCCATCCAGATTCTGTTTTATGGTTTGGGCTCGGTGTTCTCGGGCGTTCTCAACGCACACCGCGACTACTTCTGGTCGACGTTTGCCCCGGTCCTCAACAATGTGATCGTCATTGCGAGCTTTATGGGTTTTGCGCCCGTGTCCGCACAGTTTGGCGAACGTGCCGGCATCATCTTGATTGCGGCCGTTACGACCCTCGGTGTCTTTGTTCAGATGGCATGTCAGATTCCCGCGCTTGGCAAGCACGGCGTGCATCCCCATATCCATATCGACTTTAAGGACCCTGCGCTGCGCCAGACGATTGCGCTCGGTATCCCGACGCTGCTCGCCACGGTGTGCATGTTTGTCTCGACTTCTATCACCAACGCTGCCGCGCTGGTGGTCCAGCCCGAGACGGGTCCTTCCGTCATCGCCTATGCGCGCCTGTGGTACACGCTACCCTACGCGCTGATTGCCGCCTCGCTTTCGACGGCGCTCTATACCGAGCTCTCTCATGACGCACAGGAGAAGGATTACGACAGCGTTCGCACGGGCATTTCGCGTGGCGTCGCCCAGATGCTGTTCTTCCTGATTCCGTTCGCACTGTACCTGATTGTCTTCGCACGTCCGCTCAATATGATCTACTGTGCTGGCAAGTTCGATGAATCCGGCGTGGCGCTGGTGTCCGAGTACCTTGTCTACCTGGCGCTCTCGCTGCCGCTCTACGGCGTGGTCGTGTTGATGCAGAAGAGCTTCTCTGCCTTGCTCGACATGAAGCCCTATAGCCGCTATTGCCTGTATTCCGCCATCGGCCAGGCCGGCTCGGTTCTGCTGTTTGGCGTTGTGCTGGGCTTCGGTATGCCGGCAATCGCGCTTTCGTATGTTGTCGACTACGTGATCTTGGTCGGCTGTTCGCTGTGGTGGCTGCGTCGTCGCCTGCGTGGCCTTCAGGTCAAATCTATCCTACATGGCGGTTTCTTTGGCCTTTTGCTCGGTGGCCTAGGTGCTGCCGCAGGCGCCGGCGTCATGTGGGCGCTTGAACACTTTGTCGGGGCACTTGGCGGCTCGATTCTGATTACTCTTGGCTACGTTTGCGTTGCGGGTGTCGCCTCGCTTGTTGTTACCTTTGGCCTTGCCGTCGTCCTTAAGATGCCCGAGGTCTCGGCGCTGCTTCGTCGCAAGTAGGTGCGCGTGGCCGGTCACGACAACATACCAACGCTTGCCGAGCAGGTTTCGCGCGTTCCCACACAGCCCGGATGCTACCTTTGGAAGGATGCCAAGGGCGATGTCATCTACGTGGGCAAGGCGAAAAACCTGCGCGCCCGCATGCGTCAATACGTGACACTGCAGGATGAGCGTCAAAAGATCCCGCTGATGATGCAGCTGGTGGCGAGCTTTGACTACATCGTTGTCGAAACCGAGCATGAGGCGCTTGTACTCGAGCGCAACCTGATCGGCCAGTACCATCCGTACTTTAACGTCGACCTCAAGGATGACAAGAGCTACCCCTTTATCGCCATTACAAAGGGCGACCTGTATCCCGCGATCAAATACACGCGTGAGCGTCATAAGCCGGGAACGCGCTATTTTGGACCCTATACCGATAGCCGTGCGGCACGTGAGACGATAGATACGCTGCGCAAGGTTATCCCCATCTGCTCTGCATCCTGTGCGGAGTGGCGTCGTTGTCGCCGTACCATCGAGTCCCACAAGGGCGAGGAAGACATCGTCAATATGATTTGCGCACAAAACGGGCGTCCCTGCTTTGACTACCATGTCGGGCGCGGCCCGGGTGCGTGTGTCGGCGCGATTTCCCCGGCAGACTATGCCAAGAACGTCAAGCGTGTCGAGCGCTTTTTGTCGGGCCATCGCAAGGATGTCGTCGATGAGCTGACCTCCGAGATGACGGATGCCGCCGAGGCGCTCGACTTTGAGCGCGCGGCACGCGTCAAACGTCGTTTGGAGGTCATCAGGGGTCTGGACGATCGTCAGCAAGTCGTTTTTCCCTCCAGTGTCGATATCGATGTCATCGGGTTCTATCGCGAGGAGACCATCTCCGCCGCTTGCGTCTTCGTCGTTCGCGAGGGCCGAACAGTTCGCACCTGCGAGTTCATTCTCGACAAGGGTCTTGATGTTGACGAGGAAGAGCTCCAGTCGGGCTTTCTTAAGCGCTATTACGACGAGACGGCTGATATTCCAGCTGAGGTCAACCTTTCCGTCGAGCTTGAGGATGCGGAGGCGCTGGGGGAGTGGCTTGCGGGCAAGCGTGAGCGTTCCTGCCATCTCCATAGGCCGCAGCGTGGCGAAAAGCACCGTCTGCTCGATATGGCATCCAAAAATGCGCGCCATGCCCTCATGCGCTACATGATGCGAACGGGGTACGCTGACGACCGCACCAATCAAGCGCTCCTGGAGCTCGAAAGTGCGTTGGCGCTGCCATCGCCGCCGTTGCGTATCGAGTGCTTCGATATCTCTACACTGCATGGCACCTTTACGGTCGCCTCGATGGTGGTGTTTACCAACGGGCGCGCCGACAAGAGCCAGTACCGTCGTTTTAAAATTCAGGCCGAATTGGACGAGGCAAACGACTTCGTGTCGATGTCCGAGGTTTTGGGACGACGCTATGCTCCCGAGCGCATGGCCGACGAGCGCTTTGGCTCGCGCCCCGATTTGCTCGTTGTCGATGGCGGTAAGCCGCAATTGACCGCTGCGATCAAGCAACTTGAGGCTCTTGGGCTCGATATACCAGTTTGTGGCTTGGCGAAGGCCGACGAGGAAGTTTTTGTGCCTTGGGACGAGACTCCTGTCGTGCTGCCGACCGGGTCTGCTTCGCTCTATCTAATTAAACAGGTACGCGATGAGTCCCACCGATTTGCCATCACGTTCCACCGTGAGTTGCGCGATAAAGCCATGACGGTTTCGGTACTCGATGACGTTCCGGGCGTGGGACCCACCAGAAAACGTGCCCTTATGCGCCATTTTGGCTCGATGAAGCGTTTGCGCGCGGCGAGCGAGCAAGAGATCGCGGAAGTTCGCGGCATACCTGCCGATGTTGCCAAGGCGGTCCACGAGGCGCTCGTTGCATGGAATGCCGAGCGCGCCGAGTCGGCGGCTGGCCATTCCGATAGCTAAACACGAGCCTAAACAACTGATATACATGATTGCGCGATTTTCAACCATTTATTTCGCCATGATTGCCTGCTGGTTTCGGGTTTTATTAACGCTAAAACGTTTGACTAACCCAAGCGAAAACCCTGCTATCCTGCGGGTTGACGAAGACTGATATCTCACCTCGCCGATACATACTGTCTGGCGAATCATTTGTCAATGAATTCGGTGAACGGTAGTAAATACCGTTCAAGCGTATGTATGTATCGGTCGCCGAGCGCGGCACCTCAGTTGGGTTCGTCGGTAGGTAAGGTATATATCGTCCGCAAGTTGCGCGGGGGCACGTCTAGGTGCTCCCGAGTAAGACTCTCTATTGATAGGAGAAGACATGGTCATCATCAACAAGGGTATGTCCAGGCGTTCGTTCCTCGGCCTCACCGGCAGCGTCGCTGCTGTCGCCGGCCTTGGTCTCACTGGCTGCGGTGGCAGCTCTAGCGACGAGGGTTCCGCTTCCGGCTCCACCGATTCCGCCAACCGTGGCGGCGGCGTGATCACCGCTGGTTCCGCTTACGCTCCGTCCAGCTTCGATCCCGCCAGCACCGGCTCCGCTGTGGGCCTGGGTGCTAACTGGCACGTCGTCGAGGGCCTCTACGGCATCGATTACCACGACTACAGCACCTTCAACGAGCTCGCCACCGACGATCCCAAGTCTGTGGACGACACCACTTTCGAGGTCACCATCCGCAAGGGCGCCAAGTTCTCCGATGGCACCGAGGTCACCGCTGACGATGTCGTTGCCTCCTATACCGCTTGCGCCGCTTCCGCTACCTATGCTCCGTTCTTCCAGCCCTTCGAGTCCATCGAGGCCAAGGACGCCAGCACCGTGACGGTCAAGACTAAGGTCCCCAACTTCTCCCTGCTCAAGGATCGTCTGGCCATCGTCCGCGTTACCCCGGCCACCCAGACCGAGGAGGATCGCGCCAAGCAGCCGATCGGTTCCGGCCCCTGGATGTACGACTCTATCTCCGATACCGAGATCACCTTGGTTCCCAACCCCGAGTACAACGGTGAGTATGCTGCCGAGGATAAGAAGATCCAGTACAGCATCCTGACCGACCCCACCGCTCGCGTTACCGCTCAGCAGGAGGGCTCCACGCTCGTTATGGAGCTCGTTACCGCTGACGCCGTCGACCAGCTCGAGAGCGCCGGCTGCAAGATCGATAACGTTCAGGGTTTCGGCACCCGCTTCATCATGTTCAACGTCGCCAAGGAGCCTTGGAACAACGTCAAGGTCCGTCAGGCTGTCATGTATGCGCTCGACACCGAGAAGATGGTCAGCAACACCTTCGCCGGCCTTGCCACCGCTGCCAGCTGCTACCTGCCCAAGAGCTTCACCAACTATCATGAGGCTTCCACGGTGTACAAGACCGACGCCAAGAAGGCTAAGAAGCTCATCGAGGAGTCTGGCATCACCCCGGGTGCCATCACCCTGCGCACCACCGACAACGAGCAGATTAAGGGCATGGCCGCCCAGGTCAAGAACGACCTCGACGCTCTCGGCTTCGATGTGACCATCCAGACCGATACCTCGCCGGCCACTTACGCTGCTATCGACGGCGGCGAGGCCTACGATATCCTCCTTGCCCCTGGCGATCCTTCCTGCTTCGGCGCCGACCCCGACCTGCTGCTCAACTGGTGGTACGGCGACAACGTCTGGATGCAGACCCGTTGCCCGTGGAAGGAGTCCGCTGAGTGGCAGAAGCTCCACGGCCTCATGGACGAGGCTCTTGCCGCCGAGGGCGACGAGCAGCAGAAGAAGTGGAACGAGTGCTTCGACATCATTGCCGACAACGCCGTTCTGTACCCCGTTGTCCACGTCAAGACCGTCTCCGCTTCCTGGGACGATCCGTCCACTGCACCCAACGGCGAGGCCCTCGATGGCTTCAAGGGCATCGGCACGACGAGCATGTCCTTCAGGGGCGTTGCGACCGTCAAGGCGTAAGACTCGCTTGAGTCTGTATGCAGGATGTCGGTCGTTGGGACCGTATCCTCATAGTTGAAACAAAGACCCGGGCGGCAACGATGTCGCTCGGGTCTTGTAATGAGTATCCGTACTCATATACCAGTTGGTCCTACCGACAAAAGAAAGGGGAGAGAACGTGAACAACTTGCTACGTTTGATTGGAAGGCGTCTTGTGGCGCTGCCGATCATGGCATTGGGCGTCACCGTCCTGGTGTTCTTCCTTATGTCGTTCTCCAAGACCGACCCCGCCTACACGGCGTTGGGTGACGGTGCCTCGCCCGAGGCGGTTGCCGAGTACCATGAGAAGTATGGTCTGGACGACCCCTGGCCCGTGCGCTACGTGCGCTATATGGGCGATCTGATCCATGGCGACATGGGCACCTATGGTGCTGCTCGCAACTCCGTTGCCAAGCGCATCTCCACGGCCCTGCCCGTCACGATGCAGCTGACCTTCATCGGTCTTGCCATCGGTGCGGTCGTTTCGTTTTTGCTCGGCGTCATCGCGGCACTGTATCGCGACAAATGGCCGGACCAAGTGATCCGCGTCTTTTCCATCGCCGGCTTGGCAACCCCGTCGTTCTGGCTTGCCGTTCTGTTGATCCTGCTGTTCTCTTCCTACCTTAAGGTGCTCCCGGCATCGGGTGCTCTGCCTCACTTCACCACGAATCCGGTTGGCTATCTGGGACGTATGATCATGCCCGCTATCGCCTTGGCATTTCCGCTGACGGGCCAGATGACTCGTATCGTGCGTACCGCCATGGTCGAGGAGCTCGACAAGGATTATGTCCGTATGGCTCGCGGCGCCGGCGTTCCCGAGAAGGTCGTCGTCGGCATCAACGTTCTTCGCAATGCGCTGATCACCCCGGTCACCACCCTCGGTCTTAAGATCGGTTACCTCATGGGCGGCGCCGTCGTCATCGAGGTTATCTTCAACCTCCCCGGCATGGGCACCGCGATTCTGCAGGGCGTTCAGGGCAACGAGGCGAACCTGGTTCAGGGCGTCGTTATCGTCGTTGCTCTTGCCTTCATCATCATCAACATCGTGGTTGACATGCTCTACCTGCTCATCAACCCGCGCATCAGGACGGTGTAGATTATGGTAAAGATTCGAGAGAAGCAAACCGAGCAGCTCGAGAAGGCTGCCTCCAAGGGGCTCAAGCTCGGTGGCTGGAAGAAGATGACGTTGTCTTCTAAGATTGCCGCCGTCGTGCTGGTGCTGGTCGCCCTGACTGCGATTCTGGCGCCCCTTCTTGCCCCCTATAGCCCGGTCGAGATCTTTACGGCTCCCCCGGCTCCCGGCAACGGATTTATCTTCGGTACCGACGATAAGGGCCGCGACATTCTGTCGCGTATGCTCTACGGTGGCCGTTACTCGCTGATCATCGGCTTTGGCGCCACTGCCATGGCTCTGGTCTGCGGCTCGGTCGTGGGCGCCCTTGCAGCGGTTTCGCGCAAGGCCGTCTCCGAGACGATCATGCGTATCTTGGACATCATCATGTCCATCCCGGGCATCGCCCTCGCGGCCGTCTTCGTCTCCATCCTGGGCAACTCCGTGCCGTCGATCATCTTCGCCATCGGCTTTATGTACACTCCGCAGATTGCCCGTATCGTACGCGCCAACATCGTGTCCGAGTACGGCGAGGACTATGTCCGCGCGGTCATCGTTTCCGGCGCCAAGGCTCCGTGGATTTTGATCAAGCATGTTCTGCGTAACTGCATCGCCCCGATTATGGTCTTCACCGTTACCCTGGTCGCCGACGCCATCATCTTCGAGGCCTCGCTGACCTTCATCGGCGCTGGTATCCAGGAGCCCACCGCTACCTGGGGCAACATCCTCGCCGACGCCCGCGGCGGCGTGCTCGCTGGCCGTTGGTGGCAGGCGCTGTTCCCGGGCCTGGCCATCATGATCACCTGCCTGGCGCTCAACATCCTCTCCGAGGGCATTACCGACGCCATGGCCGCTGCTCCCTCCGCCGCCCTGGATCCGACCGATTCCTCCAAGCGTCGCGAGGCCGACCTGCTGGTCTCCGACCCCGTTCGCGCCTACAAGGAGCAGGCCCAGTCCCTCTCCGCTCGCCTTGGTGCCCTGCGCGATGTTGAGCTCAAGCGTGACGATCGCCATGTGCCCGACGAGTCTGTCGAACCGATTCTCTCGGTCCGTGACTTCTGCATCCAGTTTGAGCATCACGGTGATATCAACGTCGTCGACCATGTCAACTTTGACGTCCGTCCTGGTCAGACCATGGGCCTGGTGGGCGAGTCCGGTTGCGGTAAGTCCATCACCACGCTGGCCATCATGGGCCTGACCGATGAGGACGAGCACCTTTCCGGCGAGGTCCTCTGGGAGGGCCGTGACCTGCTCAAGATGAGCAAGAAGGAGTGGTTCGGCCTGCGCGGTACCGATATCGCTATGGTCTATCAGGACGCCCTGTCCTCGCTCAACCCTTCCATGCTCATCTCTGCCCAGATGAAGCAGCTCACCAAGCGCGGCGGAACCCGCAGCGCCGAGGAGCTCCTGGAGCTCGTCGGCCTCGATCCCAAGCGCACGCTCGAGAGCTATCCGCATGAGCTCTCCGGCGGCCAGCGTCAGCGTGTCCTGATCGCTATGGCCCTTACCCGCGACCCCAAGCTGGTCATCTGCGACGAGCCCACGACCGCTCTGGACGTTACCGTCCAGAAGCAGGTCATCAAGCTGCTCAACGATCTTCAGGCCAAGCTCGGCTTTGCCATGATCTTCGTTTCGCATGACCTGGCTCTGGTCGCCGAGGTCGCCCACAACATCACGGTTATGTACGCCGGTCAGGTTATCGAGCAGGCACCCACCAAGGAGCTGCTCACCAACCCGATCCACGAGTACACCCGCGGTCTTCTGGGCTCCGTTCTGTCCATCGAGAGCGGCTCGGGCCGTCTGCACCAGGTCCCCGGCGCCGTTCCCAGCCCGCGAGATTTCCCCAAGGGCGATCGCTTCGCACCCCGCTCGAGCCATCCGCGTATTGGCCTGGATACCCGTCCGGTCTTCAAGCGCGTGCCCGGCACCGAGCACTTCTATTCCGAGCTCCCCGACGAGGTGCTCAAGGCAAATGGTTTGACCCCTCACGCGGAGGTGATGTAGATGAGCGAGACCGCAGTCAACGGCGTCGAGCCGATCATCTTCCTTGATGACGTCCACGTCACCTTTAGGACCCGTACCGGCTCGATTCTGCACCCCAACCTGGTTCACGCCGTCCAGGGTGTAACGATTAAGCTCATGCCCGGTCAGACGATCGGCATCGTCGGCGAGTCCGGTTGCGGTAAGTCCACCACCGCTAACGTCATGTGCGGCCTGCAGGCCCCCACGAGCGGCAAGGTCTACTTTAAGGGCAAGGACGTTACCAAACGTACCGCCGAGGACCGTCGCCACATGGGTCGCGTCATCTCGGTCGTGTTCCAGAACCCGGCCACGGCGCTCAACCCCCGCATGGTCGTTCGCGAGCAGCTGCTCGACCCCATGCGCGTCCACAACCTGGGTACCGAGGCCGAGCAGGAGAAGCGCGTCAAGGAACTCTTGGAGCTCACCGGTCTGCCCAGCTCCGCTGCCGAGGTTCTTCCTGGCCAGCTTTCGGGCGGTCAGCGTCAGCGCGTCGCAATTGCCCGTGCCCTGTCGCTGAACCCCGATGCCATCATCGCCGACGAGCCCACCTCGGCTCTGGACGTTTCGGTCCGCGCGCAGATTCTCAACCTGCTGACCGACCTTAAGAAGGAGCTCGGCCTGGCCATGGTGTTCATCAGCCATGACATCCAGACGGTCCGCTATATCTCTGACGACATCATCGTTATGAATGGCGGCAAGATCGTCGAGCAGGGCGAGGCCAAGCAGGTCTTCCAGCACCCCCAGGATCCCTACACCAAGATGCTGCTCGGCGCTGCGCCGTCGTTGCTGCACCCCAAGCTCGGCGAGTAGCCTCGCTTTCCCTCCCGTGCGCCCGGTTCCCTTGCCGGGCGCACCTCCGTTGCGATTTCGAAAGGTTGGGTTCACGAGCCATGCCAAGTGCTCAGGAGCTACAACATCAATTTGGTGAATATCGAGGCGCCATGCCCCGTCCATCAGATTTCGATCTCTTTTGGAAGGATCGCATGGCCGAGGCCGACGCCGTCGGGCTTGACTATGCGATCGAGACGGCATCGGTCACCGATGCCGCGACCTGCCAGCTTTTCGACCTCTGGTATACCGGCATGTGTGGCGCTCGCCTGCATGCCAAGTACCTTAAACCCGTCTCGGACGAGCCCGTGCCATTGGTACTTCAGTTCCATGGGTATCCGGGTGCAAGCCGCAGCTGGTTTGAGCAGGCGTCGTTTGCGGGCATGGGCATGGCACTCATCGCCCTCGACTGCCCCGGCCAAGGAGGTCCCTCCGAGGACATTGGTGGATTTGAGGGCACAACGGTCGCGGGCCATATCGTCGCCGGTATCGACGGCGACCCGGCCAACCTCTACTATGTCCGCTTGCACCAAGATATTCGCATCCTGTGCCGCATCGTTCGCGAGCTCGAGGGCATCGATCTTGCGCGTGTGTTTGTGAACGGCGCGTCGCAGGGCGGCGGTTTGGGCATTGCGACCTGTGCGCTTAACAGCGAGCTTATCAATCGCGCCGCCATCCTCTATCCCTTCCTGTCAGATTTCCGCCTAGTCTGGGATTTGGATGCCGACGACATTGCCTACGAGGGCCTGCGCTATTGGTCTCGCTGGTTTGACGAGGACTCGACTCGTATTGACGAAGCCTATGCCAAGCTGGCGTACTTCGATTCCAAGAACTTTGCCCCTATGGTCAAATGCCCCGTGCTGTTTGGCACCGGCACAGCCGATATCGTCTGTCCGCCAGCGACGCAGTTTGCGGTCTATAACAACCTGACCTGCGAAAAGCGTCATGAGTTCTTTGAAGGCTTTGGCCACGAGGAGATTCAGGATTTTGACGATTTGATTATTCCGTTTTTCTGCAAGGGAGGGGAGGCTCATGTCTAAGTGCGAGAGCAATGTTGACGAGCTGATTGTCCCCGGACTCGTGGGAATTCCTGGAACGGTTTCGTCAAGGCTCGCAGAATATCGGGACTGGCGCGGTGATGTCCAAGCAGATGTTTCTGATTTAGAGACATGCGCTTCGAATCTTGAGATTCAAGGCCTGGCCATTACGGCGATTGACTTTGTTAACCCCTGCGCCCGTTACTCGGAGGTCTCCTTTGAGCTCGGTGACGATGCGATTCACGCTCGTTTGATCGAGCCTGTCGGTCGTGCCCGAGTATCTGAGCGCGTGCCGTTGTGCCTGATGTTCCACGACATCGATCGGCCTGTGCGCGGCTGGCATCACATGACGAGATTTGCCGCCATGGGATATGCCGTCCTCGCGCTGGATGACGATGTTGCTGGTGCGGACGACCTGCAGCAGGGGATTACCTCGCCTGCTTTTGTCAGGCGCGTCCGTTGGGGCTGCGCGTTGGCGAAGGTGGCGCGCAATCTTGATGGCATGGACCCCGACCGCATCTTTGCATGGGGCGAGGGTCTTGGCGGCGGAGTCACGCTGGCGGTTTCTGCTCTGGACGAGCGGGGCCTCGCCTGCACGGCGGTTGCCAATCCGCTTCCTGGCGGCCTCGAGGCGCTGTCGTCTCGGGTGCGCGGATCGGTGCTCATGGGCACATCGCTTATGGATACCGTGAGCGATTCCAAGGATCAGTTTGCCGTATTCAACGGTCTTGAGTGTGACCGGAGGCATATCATCTATGCAAAATACGCTCACGAGCGCATCAATGCGTTCGAAAACGAAGTCGTCGACTTTTTTAACCAAACGTTCTACTCGTGTTCTTTGGCCTAGACGGCCTGGACACTGCCAACAAGAGTGGGTGGCATAGGGCCGCCCGCCAGACAGCTAAGGAGATTCTTGTGGCAACTCAGAAATTCACCGGCGTTATCCCTCCCGTCGTTGTTCCCGATACCGAAGATCACCAGCTCGACGTTGCCTCCTTTGAGCGCAGCATCAACCGCATGATCGATGCCGGCGTCGATGGCCTGTTCTTCTTGGGATCCTCGGGCGAGGTCGTCTTCTCCACCGACGAGCGCCGTCGCCAGATTATCGCCGAGGCCGTTCGTATCGTCGACCACCGTGTGCCTGTTCTGGTCGGCATCATCGATACCGAGACCGAGCGCATGATCGAGCACGGCAAGGTCGCCCAGGAGCTGGGCGCCGATGCCCTCGTCGCCACCTGCCCGTTCTATGCCCTGCAGGGCATGACCGAGGTCGAGGAGCACTTCCGCATCCTGCACGAGGAGCTCGACCTGCCCATCTTTGCCTATGACATTCCCGTCTGCGTTCACACCAAGCTCCCCTGGAAGCTCCTTGCCAAGCTCGGCGCCGAGGGCGTTCTGGCCGGCGTCAAGGATTCCTCGGGTGATGACATCTCGTTCCGCTACCTCGTTCAGGAGAACGAGAAGAACGGCCATCCGATGAGCATTCTCACCGGCCACGAGGTTGTTGTCGACGGCGCCTACCTCGGTGGCGCCGACGGTTCCGTCCCGGGTCTCGCCAACGTTGAGCCCGAGGGCTACGTGCGTCAGTGGAAGGCCGCTCAGGCTGGTGACTGGGCTACCGTCAAGGCCGAGCAGGATCGCCTCAATGAGATTTCTCACATCTGGGATGTCACCTCGGGCGTCCAGGGCTATGCCGGTGGCGTCGGCGCCTTCAAGACCGCTATGAACCTCATGGGTATCTTCGACAGCCCGACCATGCCGCGCCCGGTGAAGGCCATGACCGGCGAGAACGTCGAGGCGATTAAGAAGGTCCTCCAGGACAACGGTCTCCTTTAAAGCTTTTCCAGGCACCCGACCTCGCCGTTCAACCGTGCGGCCATGACCCATTAGGTCAATGGTCACACGGTTTCTCGGCGATCTCGGACACCTGGAAAACCTTTACCGCGCTGTGACGGCTAGCCTGACGGCGCATTTCCTGTAGTTGTTTTTTATCTCCTAAGGAGAGCGACATGGAGAACAAGTACGTCTGCTCTGTCGATATCGGCGGAACTAAGATCGCGACTGCCATCATGGAGTACCCGGCTGACGGCAGTGTGCCCCATCCCGTTTTTGAGGCCGAGGTTCCCACCGAGGCTCAAGAGGGCGGCGAGGCCGTCTTCCAGCGTATCGAAGCGTCCATCAAGGCTGCTCTCGAGGCGAATCCCGATGTCGAGGTCCTTGGCGTCGGTATCGGTGCCGCCGGCGTCGTCGATCCCAAGACGGGCGCCATCGCGTATGCCAATGAGATCATGCCCGGCTGGTCCGGCGTTCAGTTGGGGCCGCGCCTGCGCGAGGACCTCGGTCTTCCCGTTGCCGTCGTAGGCGACGTGCAGGCTCATGCTCTGGGCGAGGCCCACTGGGGCGTCGGCAAGGGCAAGTTCTCCGTTTTGTGTCTTGGCATCGGTACGGGCATCGGCGGCGCATATGTCGAGAATGGCCGCGTGATGCAGGGCTTCCATGGTGCTGCCGGTCATATGGGCCACATCGAGTGCTCGGCTGCCGCCGGTATTCCCTGCGCCTGCGGGCGTTCCGGCCATCTGGAGTCGGTTGCTTCGGGCACTTCCATTGGTCGAATGTACGATGAGCGCTTTGGTCGCGTCGACCCCGGCCGTCCTTCGGTCGGTCGCGATGTGAACGACCTGTGCCGCGCGGGCGACGCAAAGGCGACCGAGGTCATCCATGATGCCGGCTTTGCGCTGGGTGCCAGCTTGGGCTCGCTCGCTAACATCCTGGACCCTGAGGTCATCGTGCTTTCGGGCGGCGTGATTCACCAAGGTCCCGATTGGCGTTCGCAGACGTGGAAGGATTCGGTGCACGAGGGCTATGCCAGCCAGGCGCTCGATCCGCTTCAGGACACGCCGATCCTCATCGGTTCTCTGGAGGGCGATGCTCCGCTCATCGGTGCCGCTGAGCATCTTCTTGCCTCGTTGAAGTAAACATAACTACCAAGTGTGCCTTCTGAGGTGCCGCAGATTGACGTGAAAGAGGAGCGAAGCGTACTTCGGTACGCGAGCGACGGTTTGAACGTCAAGGTGCGGCGTCTCAGAAGGCTGTTTTGAGAAAGGTTGAGTCGAACATGACCGTTGATCCTTTGATCCAGTCCCTGAAGGGCAAGCTCGTCGTGAGCGTTCAGGCGTATATGGGCGAGCCGCTTCGTACGCCCGAGACCATGGCTCAAATGTCTCGTGCTTGCGAGCTCGGCGGCGCCGCCGCCATTCGCTGCCAGGGCCTTGCCGACATTGCCGCCATTAAGGGTCGCTGTGAGGTTCCTGTTATCGGCCTGTGGAAGGATGGGCACGAGGGCGTTTACATCACGCCGACGCTGCGTCACGCTCGCGCCTGCGTTGCTGCGGGTGCCGATATCGTGGCGATCGACGCCACCGATCGTCCGCGTCCCGACGGCAAGTCGGTCGAGGATACCTTCCGCCCGCTGCACGAGGAGGGTGTGCTCCTGATGGCGGATTGTGCCACCATCGAGGACATTCGCCGTGCGGTTGATATGGGCTTCGACCTTGTATCTACCACGCTTTCTCACGGTGTCGCTGCCATCGACTGCACCATGGCCGATGGCCCCGATCTGCCGCTCCTGCGTCAGGCGACCGAGGAATTCCCCGGTCTTCCCATCATCTGCGAGGGCCGCGTGCACACGCCCGAGGAGGCTCGCGCCGCGATCGATGCTGGCGCCTGGGCCGTTGTCGTCGGCACCGCCATCACGCACCCCACGAGTATTACGAGTTGGTTCAAGGCTGCGCTTGAGGCGTAAGACAGGCCTCGTATCCGCTCGGGGCGGTATACTCAATATAGGCAATTGACCGCGCGGGATCCGGGTTGCTGGGTCCCGCGCTTGTTTTCGGGAGGCAGCACATGCAAAAGGGAGATGCCATGGATGCGGCGGAGCGCTCGGAGCGCATCCCCGATATCGTCATCATCACCGGAATGTCCGGATCGGGCCGCACACAGGCCATGCACGTGTTCGAGGACATGGGCTATTTTTGCATCGATAACCTGCCTCCGCGTCTCATCGCCCAGCTTGCCGAGCTCGTCGGTATCAATACGGGCGTGGGCAGGCATCTCGCCGTCACCTGCGATTTGCGTAGCCAGGGACTGTTTGACGAGTTGCTCGATGCGGTCGCCGCACTCGAGGAGCGCGAGATGAGCTGCGACATCGTGTTCCTGGAGGCTTCTGACGAGGTGCTGATTCGTCGCTACAGCGAAAATCGCCGCCGTCATCCCATTGCCAAGCCGGGGGAGACTACGGCCGATGCCATTCAGCGCGAGCGCCTTCAGCTTCAGGGCGTGCGCGACCGAGCCGATATGATTATCGACACGAGCCGTCTGCGCACCTCTGCGCTGCGCAACAAGCTACGTATGGCATTTTCCGAGCTGTCCGACCAGCAGCTCATGGACGTCCACGTGTTCTCGTTTGGCTTTAAGCACGGCATGCCCGTCGAGGCGGACATTATGATCGACGTCCGCTTCCTGCCTAATCCGTTCTACGATCCCGAGATGCGCACGATGACCGGTCTCGATAAAAAGGTCTCCGATTTTGTTCTGGACCATCCCAAGACGCAGGAGTTTTGGAAGGCTTGGACACAGCTGCTCGATACGGTGATGCCGGGCTATATCGCGGAGGGTAAGCCGCAGCTTTCTATCGCCATCGGCTGCACGGGCGGCCAGCACCGCAGCGTTGCCATTGCCGAGGCCACGGCCCGTTACCTGGAAGGCGCTCAGTACCACGTGAGCATCTCCCACCGCGACCTGTCGCGCGCCAACACGAAGGCATAGGCCTGCATGTCGTTTACCGCTGAGGTGCGCGACGAGCTTGCGCGCTGCGAACCCGAATGTGAATACTGCGACTTGTCGACGCTTGCCGCCCTCACGCGTGTGAGCGGTACGCTCTCGCTTGCCGGCTCTGGGCGGTATCGTTTGACGGTTGCGACTGAGACGGGAGCCGTCGCGCGCACGATGATCACGCTGACGCATCGTATCCTTAAGCTCAAAACGGAGTTCACCGTCCGCAAATCTGTCTTGCATAAGGTTCGAAACTACCTCATCACCTTGCCTGATCAGCCAGACCTGGATAAGGCCTTGGTTCTGCTGGGTATCCTCGACCGTAGGGGAGGACTTGTCGCCGGCGTACCCCGACATATCGTTGCCCGTCCTTGCTGTAGACTTGCCTATATCCGCGGCGCGCTCATCGCGGGCGGCTTCGTGGCCGATCCACGCGGCGATTTTCATTTGGAGATCGCTGTGCAGGGCGAGCAATATGCCAAGGGGCTCTGCGATTTGTTGGAGCAGATTGGGGTCCATGCTCGTGTTAATGCACGGCGGGGGTCATATGCCGTGTACATTAAGAGCGCCAAGGAAATCGAGCATCTATTAAAGCTGATTGGTGCCAAGCGCAGCGTTGCCGAGATTGAGGAGGCGCGCGCGGTCAAGTTGGTTAAGAACGATGTGAACCGTCGCGTGAATGCCGAGCTCGCCAACCAGACCAGAAGCGCCGGTGCTGCCCAACATCAGCTTGCGCTTATCGATGAGCTCGAGCAGCGTGGCCTTCGCGATGCGCTTCCGGATGCCTTGGCGGTCTTTTGCGACCTGCGCGAGCGCTATCCCGATCTTTCGCTGCGTGATTTGGGGGAGATGGCTGACCCTCCCTTGTCGAAGTCAGCCCTCTACCATCGTGTTTTACGGCTTGAAAAGCTCATTGAAGCAAACAGGTAGTTTGAAGTAACGACTTATATATGGATTTAGCTGCTATTTTAGTCTTTAAAACGTTTTAACGTAAATTTGATTTTCAATTTCGAGCATTCTCGTGAAATTCAAGTCAAAAAAAAGGTATATTAGG
>CABUMU010000033.1 GCA_902492855.1 uncultured Collinsella sp.
CCATCGACGCCGGTGGCCTTGAGCTGCGGCAGGTCGGCCGTCTTGACGCCGCCGCCCACTACGATGGGCACGGGGCTTGCCGCGTGGAGTGCGGCCAGATCCTCAAAGCTCTTGGTGATGATGGAGCCATCGGCTGCGCGTCCGCAGTCGCGCTTGGTCTCGGTCTCGTGGAGCGGGCCGATGCCCAGGTAGTCGACCAGGCTCATGTCGGCGGTCTTGACGTACTCGAGCATCTCCTCGCAACGGGCCGAAAGGCCCACGATGGCATCGGGGCCCAAAAGTTTGCGGCAGACCTCGACGGGAATATCGCTCTGGCCTACATGCACGCCATCGACAGCAATACCCTGCTCGCGCGCGGCGAGTACGCAGTCCAGGCGGTCGTCGATTAACAGGGCGACCTGACCGGTCTTGCCAGCCTGTGCGATTGCCTGCGCGGCGTCGCCGGTCAGTGCGATGATCTCGCGGGCGCTTGCCACCTTGGAGCGCACCTGGATGCAGGTAAAGCCTGCGTCGAGCGCCTGGGCCACCACATCGCCCACGGGGCGTCCCAGCGTGTTTTCGGGGCCGAGTACTAGATAGGCCGAGATATCAAGGTTGTCGCGGATGCTCATCGTGCTTCCTCCTGCTTCTTGATCTGTGCTTCCATGCGCTCGAGCTTGCCGGTCATGGTGTCGGTAAATCCGGGACGAATATCGGCTTTGAGCACGACTTCGGTGCGGATGCCCTTGTTTGCCAGAACAAAGGTTGCGTCGCGCACGACCTGCATGACCTCGTCCCAGTCGCCTTCGATCTCGGTAAACATCGAGGTGGTGCGGTTGGGAAGGCCGCTCTCGCGTATGACGCGCACGACCTCGGCGACCTCGGCGGAGAGCTCATCGCCGGTGCCGCACGGGGCGATGGCCACGGCGACGAGCGTGTTCATGCCGGCATTGGTTGTGGGCTCGGACATGGCCTATGCCTCCTCGAGCTCGAGTTGGTTATCGGCAATGTCCTGGGCGGTTGCGCGGTAGAGCTCGTCGATAAAGGCGACCTTAAAGCTTGCCGGGGCATCGGCGACAGCGGCGGCGCGCGTGCCGGCAACGTTGTAGACGGCGGTGCCGCAGACGGCTGCCGTAAACGGATCGGCAGCGCAGGCGTACACGGCCAGCACGCCGCCCTGCGAGCAGCCGCAGCCGGTGATCTTGGACATGAGCGGGCTGCCGCCGTGGGACTTGGCCACGGTCGTGCCGTCGGTGATTAGGTCGACTTCGCCCGAGACCACTACGGCGCCGCCGGTGTAGCGAGCGAGCGCCACGGCAGCATCGCGGGCGGCGTCGACCGTGTCGGTGGTATCGACACCGCGCACGCGGCTCAGATCAGCCGCCTCGCCCTCAAGGCCCCACAGGCCGGCGAGCGCGATGATCTCGGAGGCGTTGCCGCGTACGATGGCGGGCTTGTACTGCTTGAGCTCGTTTACCAGCTGGGTGCGCAGGCTGCCGATGCCCAGGCCCACCGGATCGAGCACCCAGGGCTTGCCGGCGTCGTGTGCCGCCTTGGCCGCGCGGGGAATCGTCTGCTCGTAGATGGGGAAGAGCGTGCCCATGTTGAGATAGATGGCGCCGCCGCCGGCAACGAGCGCCTCGCCCTCGTCGGGCAGATAGACCATGGCGGCCGAACCGCCCACGGCGAGCTGCGCGTTGGCGACAAAGTCGATCGTCACCGTGTTGGTGATGGAGCCGGCCATCGGATTGGTGGCGCGAATCTCATCCACGGCCTTGACCATATGTTGCTTAAGCTGTTCCGAATCAATCACTGCACATGCCTCCTTGGCATAGAAAAGGGGCGCTGTGCATAGACAGCGCCCCTGTAAAGGCGGCATGCTCCCTACGCCAGCATTAACTGACAGGTTCAAAGGATTGGGCCCCATGCCCTCTCAGCCTTGTGGTTTGCACCGCCGGCACTCCCGCATCGAATCTGTTGTTCCCTATACTAACGCACCTGCCAAAAAGGGACAGGTTTATTTTGGCAGGTCGTTACAATAGGTAGGACCGATACGAATGGGGACTTCATGATCAAACTTGTGCTGACCGATATGGACGATACGCTGATTCCAGCCGGGCATGACGGCGCCAGCGACTACGCCATCGAGGGTATTCATGCCATGCAAGCGGCGGGTCTGCACTTTGGTCCGGTTTCGGGTCGTCAGCCGTCCGCGATGGGCTGGATGTTCAAAAATCGTTCCGAGTGTTTTTCGACTGGCGCGTTCTGTAACGGCCAGGTGATGTTTGTCGGCGGCGAAGTAGTCGCCTCGCACGCAATCGACAACGATGCTCTGATGTGTTTGGCCGACTATCTGGAGCAAGAGACCGACGATACATTTTTAAAAGTCTATAGCCTGGGCGATGACTTTTGGGGCAACGATGCCTATTGCGTGACGAGTGATCCCGAGCGCGTTCGTCGCGCCATGGAGTCGGGCGGCAACGCAGGCGAAGAGGCCCCGTGCCGTCCCGTCGTTGATGGCGCGCCGGTGTTTAAGGCGAATATCTGGAGTGCCCGTTCGCGTGAGGAGCTCGCGGAGCTACGCGAGCGCGTTGCCGTTGAGGTGCCGGAACTCTCGCTTGTGTTTCCCAACAACCGAGTGCGCCTGTTCGACATCCTTCCGGATGGTTGGGACAAGGGCTGCGCTGCGCTGGAGCTGGCGCGCGCCTTGGGCCTGACGCCCGACGAGGTGGCCGTATTTGGCGATTCCGATAACGATCTACCCATGATCGATGCCGTTCCCAACTCCGTTGCAGTCGCCAATGCCAATGAGGCCGTCACGGCTGCCGCGCGCTGGCATATCGGCGCCGCGGCAGATGATGCGGTCGCCGGGGCTCTGCATCAGATTGCCGCCTGCGCCGCGACGGGGGAGATGCCGCCGTTTATGCGTCAGGAGGGTGCAGCCGACGCGAATTTCGCGAACAGCTAAGGAGACAGCCATGAAGCTCCAACAGCTCAGATATGTCGTCAAAGTTGCCGAATGCGGCAGCATTACCGAGGCCTCGCGCCGTCTCTTTGTGTCGCAGCCTTCGATTACCGCGTCGATTCGCGATCTCGAAAACGAGATGGGTGTGCACATCTTTGAGCGCACCAACAAGGGCGTCATTGTGTCCGAGGAAGGCGAGACCTTCTTGGGCTATGCGCGCCAGGTACTCGACCAGGCCGACCTGCTCGAGGGCAAGTACAAGGGCGCATCCGAGCAGGTGCCGCACTTTAGTGTGAGCTGCCAGCATTATTCCTTTGCCGTCAACGCGTTTGTCGACGTGATCCGCGAGTTCGATGCCGCGCGTTACGACTTCACCCTGCGCGAGGAGCAGACTCACGAGATTATCGAGGATGTCGCGCATATGAAAAGCGAACTGGGCATCCTGTACTTATCCGAGCATAACCGCGAGGTCATCGAGCGCATGCTGGTGGCCAACGAGCTCGTGTTCGAAGGACTCTTCTGCGCCACGCCGCATGTCTTCGTCTGCGCCGACCATCCGCTGGCGGACCGCTCCAGCGTGACGCTCGAGGATCTGGAAGACTACCCGTTCCTGTCCTACGAGCAGGGCAGCTACAACTCGTTTTACTATTCCGAGGAGCTGACCTCGACGTTCGAGCGTCGCAAAAATATCCGCGTGCGCGACCGTGCGACGTTGTTCAATTTGGCCATGGGCCTCAACGGCTACACGGTATGCTCGGGCGTGATCAGCCACGAGCTCAACGGCCCCGGCATTATCTCGATTCCGCTCGACGTGGACGAGTACATGGAGATTGGCATCATCACGCGCAAGAACACGACGCTTACGCGCTACGGTCGGGCCTATATCGACGCGATTCGTCAGCATATCTAGGCTGCTGTGCTCCGCACGGTTCAAGTCTCTTTATGACAGTCCAGACTGATATAGGAAACATCTATATCAAACTGTTATAAACGTATATTTTACGATGGTCATATGAGCGCTCATACTCTGTCCCAGTAAAGCAACCAATGCAAAGGGAGATATCTATGAGCACTTCGATTCAACCGAACGCGCCGTTTCGCGCCGATATCGTCGGCAGCTTTCTTCGTCCGCAGGCTGTAAAGGACGCCCGTGCCGCCTATGTCGCGGGTAAACTCGACGCTTCCGGCCTTAAGGCCGTCGAGGACGATGCCATTCGCGATTTGGTGGCCAAGCAGAAGGCCGCCGGCCTGCAGGTGATCACCGATGGCGAGTTCCGCCGCAGCTACTGGCACCTCGATTTTATGTGGGGCCTTAACGGCATTGAGCGCCGCACCTCACGCACGGGTTATATGTTCCATGACGAGGAGACGACGGCCGACACCGCCGTGGTTACCGGTCCCATTAGCGGCGAGAACCACCCGTTCGTCGAGCATTTTAAGTTCGTCAAGGCGCTTGAGGAGGAGGGCCAGGTCGCACGCCAGACCATTCCGGCGCCGATCCAGACGTTCTCTGAGGTCACGCTCGATCGCTGCGATGGCCAGCAGGAGAGCCTGCGCGCTGTCTATAAGACCGATGAGGAACTTGCCGACGCCATTGCAGCCGCTTATCGCACGGTGATCGCCGACCTGTACGCAGCAGGCTGCCGCAACATCCAGTTTGATGACTGCACCTGGGGCATCTACTGCGATACCGATTTTGTCGCCAAAACCGGCATGAGCCCGGTCGACCTGCAAAAGGTAAGCGAGCTGGGCGTGGCGCTCAACAACGCCGCCATCGAGGGCAAGCCCGACGATTTGGTCATCAACACGCACGTGTGCCGCGGCAACTACCACTCCACCTACGCTTTTGAAGGCGGCTACGACCCTATCGCTCCGTATCTGTTCGCACATGAGAATGTCGATGCGTTCTATCTGGAGTTCGACACGCCGCGCGCCGGCGGCTTTGAGCCGCTCAAGTACGTCGCTCCCGGCAAGAAGGTCGTGCTGGGCTTGGTAACCACCAAGGCGGCAGAGCTCGAGAACGAGGATGTTATCGTCGAGCGCATCCGCGAAGCCGCTAAGTACGTGCCGCTCGAGAATCTGTACCTGTCGCCCCAGTGCGGCTTTGCCAGCTGCGAGATTGGCAACAAGCTGACCGAGGACGAGCAATGGGCGAAGATCGCGCTGGTCAAGCGCATTGCCGAGCGCGTTTGGAAGTAACGCTAGCGTTTGCAGGTGGCGGCGCGTGCGAGGCATTGCGTATCGCGTACAATGGTTCGGATCGTATCGTTCGGGCAGGTTATCCGATATGCCTGATCGCCCTTCCATTTTTTGAAAGGACTCTCATGTCCCGGTCTTCGACGCCCGCCGTCACCGATGCCATCTACGATGCATCGTCGCTCGGCCGCCCGCGCATGTTTGTGTTGGGTTTGCAACACATGTTTGCGATGTTCGGAGCCACGGTGCTCGTGCCCGTGCTCACCGGCCTTTCCGTTTCGACGACGCTTCTGTTCGCCGGCATCGGCACGCTGCTGTTTCATTTTCTATCGCGCGGTAAGGTGCCCGCGTTCCTGGGCTCGTCGTTTGCCTTTATCGCGGGTTATGCCGCCGTTGCGCCCAACGGCGAGGCCGAGCTTTTGCCCTACGCTTGCCTGGGCGTTGTCTGCGCCGGCCTGCTCTATCCGGTGCTGGCAGCGCTGTTCCGCGCATTTGGCGCCAAGCGTGTCATGCACTTCTTCCCGCCGGTGGTGACCGGCCCCATCGTCATTTCCATCGGCCTGATCTTGGCAAGCTCTGCTATCGCCAACTGCCAGACCAACTGGCTTGTTGCCGTTGTCGCTGTGGCCGTGATCGTCATCTGCAATATTTGGGGCCGCGGCATGGTTAAGATCGTGCCGATTCTGCTGGGCGTCGTGGTGAGCTATGCCGTTGCGGCCGCGTTGGGTGAGGTCGACTTCTCTGGCGTCGCAGCCGCCCCCTGGGTTGGCTTGCCCGTCGTGTGGGACAACACCGTGTTTGCGCTCTTTGGACCGCAGCTCGATAGCGGTCTTGCCACGACGGCCATCATCACCATCATGCCGCTGGCCTTTGCGACCATGATTGAGCACATTGGCGATATCTCCGCCATTGGCTCTACCTGCGAACGCAATTACATTGCCGATCCCGGTCTGCACCGCACGCTGCTCGGCGATGGTCTTGCTACGATTCTGGCTTCGCTCTTTGGCGCTCCGGCCAACACCACGTATGGTGAGAACACCGGCGTGCTTGCCCTGACGCGCGTGTTCGACCCGCGCGTGATTCGCATTGCCGCGTGCTGCGCCATCGTGCTTTCGTTCTGTCCCAAGTTCGCTGCCGTGATCGCCGCCATGCCGGCATGCGTTATCGGCGGCGTGTCGCTTGTGCTTTACGGCATGATCAGCGCTGTGGGCGTCCGCAACCTCATCGAGAACCAGGTCGATTTCCAGAACAACCGCAATGTGCTGGTGGCCGCTCTGGTGCTCGTGCTTTCACTCGGCATTGCCTACAGCACTGCCGGCGCCATCGTGTTGGAGCTAGGCGGCGTGACGATTTCGCTTTCCGGCCTTGCCGTGGGCTCGCTGGTGGGCATCGTGCTCAACGCGATTCTGCCCGGCAATGATTTTGAGTTCGACGTTTCTGAGCTTGAGGAGGCTGCTGAGTAGCAACTGCGTCCAGCTGAATCAAAAAATGGCGCCCATGCGTACGCGCGGGCGCCATTTTTAATGCGTCAATATCCAGTGGATGCCATGTGCCATGCGCAGGTCGGTCTGGGCAAAGTGATTGCCGGGGTTGAGCTCCAGCGTTGTTGGAATGCCGCGCTCGACGAGCAACGCTTCCATCGCGCGCGTATCGTCGAGTACGTGCCGCATCATGCGGTTGGGCGTCTTGGTTTCCTTTTTACCGAGCGACAGATAGGCGGCGTCGGGCGTAGCTGTCATCGTGCGCTCGCGCGCGTAGTCGATAAAGCCGGGGAACCACAGCGACCCCGATGCACTCGACGCGCGCTCAAAGACATCTGTTTGCCAAAGTGCCCACAGTGCAAAAAGACCCGCCAACGAGTAGCCGGCAACGCCGCGCCAGGCGGGCGGTTGCGGGAGCGATGATTCGGCCTGGGGGATTATCTGCTTCAACAACTCGTCAAGAAAACCAGCGGCCTGTCCGCCAAAGGGCTCGGCATCTCGTATAGTTCCGTCGCATTCCCAGGGGCTCAGCTCGCGATTCCAATCGAGCCCTCCAATGGCGACAAGGGTGAACGGCGGGCAGTCGAGCTCTCGGCAGCGCTCGTAGACTTCACTACCGTCGCCCATAACCACGGGGAGATAGATGGCGGGCGCGCCTTCCGCACACTCTGAATAAACGTTTATCTGCTTATGATGCGCTTCCAAGGCAGGCTTCTCTCGGTGTTGTGATATTGACAGCCTCAATTGTCGCACGCTGGCACGGGGGCAGACGCTAAAAGAAAGGCGCGGAGCCGCTCGATGCGACTCCGCGCCTTGTTGTTTTGCTTTAGCAGAATATGCCGTTACGCCACGAAGAAGTAGACGAGGAAGGCAAGGGCTGCGATCCACATGAGCGGCTTGATCTTGGAGGCCTCGCCCTTAAAGAGCGCGACGATCACGTAGGCGATAAAGCCCAGGCCAATGCCGGCAGAGATGGAGTAGGTGAAGGGCACGCCGGCGACAATCATGAACGCCGGGAAACCCTGCGACACGTCGGACCAGTCGATCTCGGAGGCCTCGCTCATCATGAGGTAGCCGACGTAGACCAGAGCACCGCAGGTGGCGGCGCTGGAAACGATGGTGACGATGGGGGAGAAGAACGCGGCGAGAATGAACAGCACGCCGGTGGTGACGGAGGTGAGGCCCGTGCGGCCACCGTCGGCAGCACCAGAGGTGGACTCGACGAAGGTGGTGATGGAGGAGACGCCCATGAAACCGCCCACAGCAGCGGCGGCGGAGTCGACGATCAGAATCTCCTTGATATTCTCGACGTTGCCGTCGTCGGTGAGGAACTCGCCCTGCTTGGCCACGGCCATCGCGGTGCCCATGGTGTCGAAGAAGTCACTCATGAGCAACGAGAACGAGATGACGAGGAGCGCGGGGTCGGTAAGGACCTTGACGATGGCAGGCACGCCGCCGGCGTCGGCGATGGGGCCACCGATGCTCGAGAAGTCGAGCGGGGCGATGATACCGGTCGGAGCCTGGGTCACACCTAGGGGGATACCGGCGATGACGGCGACGACGATGCCGATGAGCAGCGAGCCGGGGACGTTGCGGCAGGCGAGGGCGACCGTCACCAGGATGGAGATGATGCCGACGATGAAGGTGGGGGAGGTGATGTCGCCCAGACCGACGAGTGTACCGGCGCCAGCGGTGATAATGCCGGCATCGCACAGGCCAATCATGGCGATGAACAGGCCCAGACCCACCGAGATGGCGTGACGCAGGACAACCGGGATGGCGTCCATGATGGCCTCACGCAGGCCACAAAGCACGAGCAGCAAGATGACGACGCCCTCAAGGAAGATGACGCTCATGGCCACGTGCCAGTCACCGCCGCAGACGGTGGTGGTGATTCCAGCGATCATCGCGTTGACGCCTAAGCCCGACGCGCAGGCGAGCGGGCGGTTGGCGAAGATGCCCATGCAGATGGTCATGATGCCGGCGCCCAGGCAGGTGGCGCAGGCGAGCGCTCCCGCATCGATGCCGGCGCCCGAGAGCACCGCAGGGTTGACGGCGATGATGTAGGCCATCGCCAGGAATGTTGTCAGTCCAGCGCGAAGTTCGGTCCCGATTGTGGACTTGCGCTCACTGACGTGAAAAAGTTCGTCCATGCATACCCTTTCCTTGTTCGGCCCCGAGTTTAGGCCGATTGACACGAACTCAACTACTATATCGCCTTTGAAAGATTGATGTTTCTCGCATGTTGATGTTCGGCGCTTTGTAGCAGACGGACGGTATTTTTCGCATGAAAATGTGTGGGTACCGTATACTTAAGCAGTTACAACGACCCCTATGGAGGAACGTATGATTAAAGAGCTCTGCCACGACGAGGCTATTCTGTCCCAGCGTTGCGAGGTCGCGACCGTCGAGGACGAGTCGGTGGCACAGGACCTGATCGATACCATCAAGTCGCTCGACGATGCCGGCTGCCTTGCCGCCAACCAGATCGGCGTCACCAAGAAGGTCTGCGTCTATCTGGACGACGCCGGCGAGCCCCATGTGCTCTACAACCCCCGTCTGGTGTTTGGCCTGGGTGCCAGCAAGATGGAGGAGAGCTGCCTGACGCACGAGGAGGTCACCAAGTCCACGCGCTACATCAAGTGCAAGGTTGCCTTTGACCAGATCGTCGACGGCAAGATGAAGGAGTGCCGCCGCGACTACGCGGGCTTTGAGGCACAGATGATCCAGCATATGATCGATCACTGTCTTGGAAAGTTGGTCTAAGGGGACCAAAGCACCGCACCTTGCCGCTCAATCGTCGCTCGCGTACCTTAAGTACGCTTCGCTCCTCTTTCGTGGCAATCTGCGGCACTTTGACCCCTTAGACGACCTGCGGGGTTAACTTGGTTGAGTTTATCCTGTTTGAATAGTCCGGGCGTGACATTGTTGTCATGTCCGGGCTTTTGTGTTTAGCGCCTTTTTGTTTGGAGACAATGAAATTAGCAAGAACGTAAAGCTAGGAGGCGCTATGTGTACGAGTATTCGATTTACCGATAATTCTGGCCACATGTATCTGGGCCGCAATCTCGACTGGAGCTTTGACTACGGCCAACAGGTTCGCGTGATGCCGCGCGGGTTTCACATTCCGTATTCGTTTATCGACGACGCAACAGCGGCGCACGCGGTGATCGGTATGTGCATCGATTACAGGAACTACCCTATGTTCTTCGATTGCGGCAACGATGCGGGCCTCGCCGTGGCGGGTCTCAATTTCCCGGGTTATGCCGAGTATGCCGAGGGCCCTGTCGACGGCAAGACCAATATCGCGGCCTATGAGTTTCCCCTGTGGGTGGCAGCGACGTTCTCGACGGTCGATGAGGTCGAGGCCGCGCTGCGCGACACGGTGATTGTCGCCAAATCTGCCGGAGAGGGGCTGGGCGTGTCACTGCTCCATTGGATTATCGGCGACAGCCAGCGCAGCATCGTGGTCGAGATGATGGCTGACGGCCTGCATGTATACGACGATCCGGTCGACACCCTTGCCAATCAGCCGACCTTCCCGTGGCATATGGAAAACCTACGCACCTATATCACCGCCACAAGCGATTTTCCGCAGACGGCGACATGGCGTGGCGCCGAGCTCAAGCCCTATGGCGCGGGTGCCGGCATGCGCGGTATTCCGGGTGACTGCTATTCGCCGAGCCGTTTTGTAAAGGCGGCGTACCTCAATGCCAATTATCCGCAAAAGGAGAGCGAGACCGAAAACGTCGTTCGCATGTTCCGCTCGCTCGAGGGCGTGGTGATGATCGAGGGAGCGTCCAGGATGGGCGATGGCAAGTTCGAGAAGACGATCTACACCGGATGCTTTAGCGCGCGCACGGGCAATTATTACTACGCGATGTATGGGGATCCGTCGATTCGCTACGTGAGCCTGATGGATGCCGAGGGCGCGAGCCCCGATAGGCTCGTGGTTCCCGAGCCGCGTCGTTCGTAGCCGATAGCTTTACCGCAATGCAAAGCGGCCCTGCATCTCCCGTGAGGTGCAGGGCCGCTGTCGTTGATTTGTGACGTCGCTAGAAGTTGGCGTCGTTGAGCTGTTCGTTCTCGAGGCCGTCGAGCTGTTGCTGTTCGGGCGTATCGGCGACGCTCTCGAGCAACTCGGTGGGGTCGACGTTCATGTCCCTACCGGCTTCGTTGCCGTTGACCAAGTCGTCCGAGAAGATGTCGACTTCCATTTCCTCGGCCTCTTCAATCTGAACCTCGAGCGGCACCTGGGTGCGCACGAGCTTAACGGCCGGGCGCATGCGGGCAAACAGCGGCACGTACTCGATGATGATGGCAGAGTTCTCGAGACCGTACCAGCGCGCCGGGCTTCCGCAAGCGCGGCGGACGGCGTACTTGATGGCCATCACGCGGTGGTCATTGCGGTTGATGTCCGTTTCGGGGGCAAGCATCTTGCGCAGCATGCAAAAACGGAAGTCGCCCACGTTGCCGCGCGTCTCGTAGATGGAGTAGGTGTGGTGCTGCGGCGGCAACTCACCCGAGGCCATCAGGTCGCCAACGATCTGGCGCAGGTAGGCGTTGATGCGCTGATTGACCTTAAAGCCCAGGTCCAAGCGCACGCGGAACAGGAAGTCTGTGCCAAAGGTCTCAACGGAATACTCGTGCGTATAGGGCTCGTCGGTAACGTGTACGTTGATGAACCAGTATGCCTTGGCGCGCTTGGGATGTTTGTCCAGGATGGAATAGAGCACGTCGCGGTCGAGCGTGAGCGGGTCGGGGCTGTTGGTGAGGAACACCAGATTGTCGGCGAGCACGGGGTAGGTCTCGTCATTGCGCAGGCGGTTGAGCTGGTCGATGTACTTGGAGACGGGCAGCAGAATCGTCTGCGTGCGCTCGATGGCGGTGCCGCGACGCCACACATACATAAGGCCGAACAGCAGTGCGGCCAGGAAGATCATGACGTAGCCGCCGTCAAAGAACATGGTGAGGCACGAAGCGAAGAAGCACAGCTCAATGGCACCAAAGAGCAGGGCAAAGATGCAGGCGCCCAGCTTGTGCTTGAGGATGCCGGCGATATAGCTCGTCAGCAGCGTGGTGGTCATGAGCATGGTCACGGTAATGGCGAGGCCGTAGGCGCTCTCCATGCGCTCGGAGTTTTGGAACAGCAGCACGATGAAGATACAGCCGACCCACATGATGTTGTTGACGAGCGGAATATAGAGCTGGCCCTTGGTGTCGCTGGGGTAGTGGATGCGCAGATGCGGCATAAGGTTGAGGCGCGTTGCCTCCGAAACCAACGAGAACGAGCCGGTGATGAGCGCCTGCGAGGCGATGATGGCCGCCACGGCCGAAAGCACGATGGCAAAGGGGCGCAGGGGCTCGGGGAGCATCATATAGAACGGGTTGACGATATCCATCGCGAGCATCTGGGGATTGGAATTGTTGGCGAGCAGCCAAGCGCCCTGACCCAGATAGTTAAGGATGAGGGCTGCCTTTACGAACGGCCAGGATGCGTAAATGTTAGCCTTGCCCACGTGACCCATGTCCGAATAGAGCGCCTCGGCGCCGGTCGTCGACAGGAAGACGAAGCCGAGCACCATGATGCCCGAGTGGTTGATGGGCGAGAACAGGAACATGATGCCGCGGATGGGGTTGAGCGCGCGTAGGATGGACAGGTTGCCGAGCATGTTGAACAGGCCGGCGCCAGCCAAGAACAGGAACCACAGCGTCATGAGCGGGCCGAACAGCTTGCCGATCGACGAGGTGCCGGCGCGCTGCATGGCAAACAGGCCGCAGATAATGATGATGGTGATGATGATGACGTTGGTCTGGCCGTCGCCCAGCAGCGCATGGCCCCATTCGATGGTGCGCAGACCCTCGATGGCTGTGGTGACCGTGACCGCGGGGGTGAGGATGCCGTCGGCGAGCAGTGCCGCGCCGCCGATCATGGCAGGTAGGATCAGCCATGGTGCCACTTTTCGCACCAGGCTAAACAGGGCGAAGATGCCGCCTTCGTTGTGGTTGTCGGCCTTCATGGCGATTACCACGTACTTGACCGTGGTCACGAGCGTCATGGTCCAGATGACGAGCGAAAGCGCGCCCAGGATCATGTCCTCGCTGACGGTACCGATGCCGCCGTTGTTGGCGACGATTGATTTCATGGTGTACATGGGGCTCGTGCCGATGTCACCATAGACGACGCCGAGCGTTACGAGCAGCATGCCAGCGGAGAGGGGGATGGCTCCGTGCCCGCCTTGCCCGTGCTGGTCTTGGAGGTTTGCCTCCAGTTTATTGTGTGCCACGAGGACTCCCTTAGACATCCGGTTATCTGTCTAGGACAAAAAACTTTATGCCGTCTTTATACATACAAGAGCAGTTTGGCACATCGGGTTATTTTAGACAATAATCCTCAGCTGGGGATTATTTATCTACCCAGGTAGCATTTCAAAGCAGGGGCTTTTAAGCACGTACTGTCTGGGCGATGCCAGCCTTGGCGTTTGCGCGTTTGCCGGCGAGTTCGCAAAAAATCGCGCCGCCGATGATAAGCGCGGCGCCCATCAGGCGGATCGGTGTTATGGCTTCGCCCAAAAGGACGGCCGAGAACGCGACGGCCGAAAGCGGCTCGAGGTAGCCGACGACCGCGACGGTCTGGACGGGCAGCTTGGCGACGGCACTAAAGTAGAGCAGGCAACCGATGCCGGTGTTGACGACGCCGAGCATGACGACGGTGCGCCAATCGATGCCTGCGGCGATGTCGGGGGAGAAAAACGAGGGAGCGCCTTGGGTGACGAGCGTAAGGACCAGCGCGGTCACAAAGGCGGCGCTCACCTGGAGCGCGGAGTTCTCGAGACCCTCGATGTGCGGCGCACCCTTGCTAGCGATGACCATCAGCGCATAGCAAAATGCCGAGGCGATGCCGCAGACGATGCCCGCAATGGGCATGTTGCCGCCGAGACCTTGCGCTGCAATGAGAAAAGCGCCGCAGGCGACGGCGATAAAGCCGGCGATTTTGCCGCCGGTCAGTTTTTCACCAAAGATGAGTGGGGAGAGCGCCATGACAATGATGGGGCCACAGTAGTACAGCAGCGAGGATACGCCGACGCCGATCGTCTGGTAGGCACGGAACAGAAAAATCCAGCTGGCACCCAGCGCGGCTCCCGACAGAAGGAGTGCTGCGGCTTCGCGGGGACGAGATGGCGCCTGCAGTTTATGGCGTTGGGTGATGGCAAGGATAGTGACAAGCGAGAGGGCGCCCAAAAACGTGCGCAGTAGCACGATATCGGAGCTCGGCAGCGTGATGGCAGCGGCGATGATGCCGTTGGAGCCAAACAATAGCAATGCTGCTAAGTACGTAAACAGTCCGTTGTCCATGCGCTTCCGTCCCCTCTATATTCGAGCATGTTCACTATGGGCGAACTGGCAATAGAAGAAAAGCGAATATAATGCATGGCTAACATGACAAAAATTCATGTAAAGGTGGAGGCGTGTCGTGGAAACGAATATTCAAAAGATGCAGGTGCTGCTGGAGACGGTGCGCGCCGGAAGCTTTACGCGTGCTGCCGAGCGCCTGAGCTATTCGCAGTCGGGCGTGAGCCGTATGGTGGCCGATCTTGAGGCCGATTGGGGCTTTAAGGTGCTCGACCGCAGTCGCGAGGGCGTAGTGCTTTCTGCCGACGGGCGGCAGGTCATGCCGGCTGTCGAGGCGCTCTGCGAGGAATTCACTCGCTTGCAGCGACGGGTGGATGAGATGCGCGGGCTCATGCGCGGCAAAATCTGCATCGGTACGTTTTCGAGTGTGGCGACCCACGTGCTGCCGCCGGTGATTGCGCGCTTTCGCGCCGATCATCCGGATGTCGATTACGAGCTGCTGATGGGTGATTACTCCGAGATTGAGCAATGGGTGGCGGAAGGCCGCTGCGACCTGGGCTTTATCCCGCGTGAGCCACGAGAAAACGGCATGGCATCGCGGTCTTTGGTGCGCGACGAGTTGATGGCGGTAGTGCCGGCAGATTCTTTGCTTGCCACGGCGGAGGTCGTTTCTCTTGCCGATTTAGCCAACGAGCAGTTTATTCTGCTAGAACGCGGCACCGATGACGAGATTACGCCGCTGTTCCGTCGGGCGGGGCTGACGGTGTGCTCCAAGCTGTCGACCTGGGATGATTATGCGATTATGGCTATGGTCGAGGACGGCCTGGGCGTGAGCATTCTTCCCGCGCTCATCTTGCGCCGTTGTCAGTTCGATGTTGCCGTGCGTTCGCTCGAGGGACATCCCCATCGGCAGATCAATGCCATATATCGAACGGCCGACGTTTCGCTTGCCGCCGCCCGTTTTCTCGAATACCTCTAAACGTGTACACGCCATTGGGCAGATCTCGGAGTCCGATACATTTTCTTATGAAATTGAACTTTCGAATGAAGCGCCGCGTTATACTGCTTGCTAAATTGAACCATGGTTCAATTCGTGTTCTATAAATTGAACTTTGCCAGCAAGGAGGTTCTAGTGGCCCAAGAGACGTTTAGCGATCGCCTGCGACAGGCTATGTCCGATCGCGACGTTCGCCAGTCGGACGTGATCCGCGCATCGGAGATGCTCGGCAAAAAACTCGGCAAGAGTCAGATGAGCCAATATGTGAGCGGCAAGACGATCCCGCGGCGCGATGTGGCTGAGCTGCTCGCCCGTATTTTGGAGGTCGATGTTACCTGGCTGCTTGCCGGCGACGCCGATCAAGGCGAGGCATCATCACCCCGCAACGATTCCAAACCCGAACCCCATCCCTCAGCTCAAATTGCAAGGAGCACCACCATGCGTACTTTTTCTAAATCCACCAAGCTCGATAACGTCCTGTATGACGTGCGCGGTCCCGTCGTCGACGAGGCCGCCCGTATGGAGGACGAGGGCGAGCGCATCCTCAAGCTCAATATCGGCAACCCGGCGCCCTTCGGTTTCCGCACGCCCGATGAGGTCATCAAGGACATGCGCCAGCAGCTGCCCGACTGCGAAGGCTATTCCAACTCGCGTGGCCTGTTCTCCGCGCGCAAGGCGATCATGCAGTATTCGCAGATCAAAGGCCTGCCCAACGTTCAGATGGAGCATATCTACACGGGCAACGGCGTGTCCGAGCTCATTCAGCTTTCGATGAACGCGCTGCTCGACAATGGCGACGAGATTCTGATCCCCAGCCCCGACTATCCGCTCTGGACGGCGTGCGCAACCCTTGCCGGCGGTCATCCCGTACATTATCTGTGTGATGAGCAGGCGGATTGGTATCCCGACCTGGAGGATATGGAGTCCAAGATTACGAGCGCGACCAAAGCCCTCGTCATCATCAACCCCAACAACCCCACGGGTTCTGTCTATCCGCGCGAGGTGCTCGAGGGCATCGTCGAGATTGCACGCAGGCATCAGCTGATGATCTTTGCCGATGAGATCTACGACCGCCTGTGCATGGACGGCTACGAGCACGTCTCGATTGCCTCGCTCGCCCCCGATCTGCCCTGTGTCACCTTTAGCGGTCTGTCCAAGTCGCACATGATCGCGGGCTATCGCATTGGCTGGATGGTGCTTTCGGGCAACCAGCGCTGCATGAGCGACTTCATCATGGGCATCAACATGCTCTCCAACATGCGCCTGTGCTCCAACGTGCCGGCTCAGTCGATCGTCCAGACGGCGCTCGGCGGCCATCAGTCCGTTAACGACTACATCCGTCCCGGCGGCCGTGTCTACGAGCAGCGCAACTTTGTGTATGAGGCGCTCAACAAGATTGACGGCATCTCGGTGGTTAAGCCGCGTGCGGCGTTCTACATCTTCCCCAAGATGGATGTTAAAAAGTTCAACATCACCGATGACGAGCAGTTTGCCCTCGACCTGCTGCACGAGAAGAAGATTCTGATCACGCGCGGCGGCGGCTTTAACTGGGCAGAGCCCGATCACTTCCGCATCGTGTACCTGCCGCGCATGGAAGTGCTCAAAGAGTCGCTCGAAGACCTCGCCGACTTCTTTGATCACTACCGCCAGAGCTAGTGGGATAGAAGCTCCGCACTATGAAAAGCTCCCTGCAGTTGTTTTGCTGCGGGGAGCTTTCTTGAATCGGCGGAACTAAATCACTATCCCGTTGCAGTGATCGATTTCGTGTTGGATGATTTCGGCGGTGTAGCCCGAGAAGTTTTTGATGCGGTGGACGAAGTTCTCGTCCAAATACTCAACCTTAATGCGGCGATAGCGGGTACAGGGACGCTCGCCGATCAGCGAGAGGCATCCTTCGCTCGTCTGATAGGCATTGACCTGCTCAAGAATTTGCGGGTTGTACATCAGGAGTGTCCTGTTGCCGTCCTTTACGCAGATGATGCGTTTGCGCACGCCGATCATGTTGGCGGCGAGGCCCACGCACTCGTGCCCATGCTCGTGGAGCGTATCCAGGAGGTCCTGCCCGGTCGCGGCATCGTCGGGTCCCGCGTCTTCGGAAGGCAGGCGTAAAAAGAACTCGGATTTCATGATGGGCTTAATCATGGCGGGCTCCTTAAGGTGGACACGTTTGGTTCAGGCCATGATACCGCGACATGTCGCATTAATGTGTGCACATAGATTCTGCAGCTAGATTGGATGGCGACACCATAAACTAATGGACGTTTTGCCGAGAGGCATGAATGTTTAAAGCGCAAAGAGTGCGCGACGGGCCCCGCGAATGGGGCGATGATGCCCGAGAGGGCCAAGAAGGAGTCTCATGTCTGAGAACGAAGAGATCATGAACGAGACCGAGAACGAGACCATGGCTGCCGAGGTTGAGGCAGTCGAGACCGTGGAGACCGAAGCTGCCGAGGTTGAGGCTGCTGACGAGGTTTCCGCCGAGGAGGAGGCCGAGGTTGTCGAGGCCGCCGTTGATTACGATGACGAAGAGCTGATGGACAAGATGCAGAAGGCCGCCCGCCTGCTGCGTAGCCGTCGCTTTGCTATTTCCAAGGAGGAGGAGGCCAAGGCCGAGCGCATGGCGAACATCGAGCGCGCCATCAAGCTTCTTGACCTCAAGCCCAAGATGGAGCAGAAGGAAATGTCCGACCTGCTGGGCATGCGCCTTCGTGAGCTCGATGGCCTGATGGCCGAGGCCGAGGCTGCCGATCTGGTCGGCCGCATCGACGACGCCGAGGGCGATATGCGCAAGATCGTCGTCTTCGCTGCCGAGGATGCCGCTGAGGGCCTGGTCGAGCTTGCCAACAAGAAGGAGAAGCTCCTGCCCGAGCTTTCTTACGAGGAGGCCACCGAGCTGATGGCCGCTCTCGATAAGGTCATTGCTCCGCTCGTCGCCATGGGCCTGGACGAGGACCGCGGTCCTCGCGGCGGCCGTGACGATCACGGTGGCCGTGGCGGCGACCGTGGCGGTCGCGGCGGCTTTGGCGATCGCGGTGGCCGTGGCGGTGACCGTGGCGGTCGCGGTGGCGATCGCGGCGGCCGTGGCGGCTTTGGTGACCGTGGCGGCGACCGTGGCGGTCGCGGCGGCTTTGGCGGCAACCGTGGTGGCTATGGCGACCGCGGCGGCAACCGTGGCGGCTTTGGCGGCAACCGCGGTAACGACCGCGGCGGTCGCGGTGGCGACCGTGGCGGCCGCA
>CABUMU010000034.1 GCA_902492855.1 uncultured Collinsella sp.
AGGGCTCGAGGCCCTTCTCGGAGAGCCATCCAGTGAACTTGGGGTCGTCGTCCGCGAGCGCTGAGTGCCTGATGTCGGCCCCGTAGGCGATGAAGGTCGTCTCGGGGTGCAGGTCGGCATACTCCCCTCGAATGTACTTCTCGATGTTCTTGGAGTCGCACACCATCAGGTCGGCGTGCTTGACCATCCCGCGCTCCGAGACTTTCCAGTACCTGCGGACGGGCGCGCTCCACTTGGCGCGCTTCCACTCGTGGCCGTCGGGGTTCACGAAGACCTTGCCACCAAGGGCGTGGATCCTCTTTACGTACTTTCCGAAAAACGGTCCGATGCGACAGGCCAGCACGTAGACGATGGGGTGCTCGACACGGTTATTCTCGATATAGGCGGTGCACCACTTGAGGGCGTCTATATCGTAGAAGATCGCCCTAGCGGCTCCGACGGGCCTGCGTAGTACCTTGAAGCAATGCGCTCCGTTGTGCTCGAACTCGCCGACCTCCTCGGCGGAGTCCACAGCGCACGCCACGTGGTACTTGATGTCGGGCGATACCTGATTCTCGGTCAGTTTCTCCACGAACGTCTCGTAACCGCCGTAGTTTGCCGGAATTCCCTTGGATCCGATGATGAAAACATGCTGCATTAGTACGCATCGCTCCCGTTAAAGACCTCCAGAACCGTTAGGAGGATGATCTTGAAGTCCGTGATGACTCCGCGCTTGGCTATGTATTCGAGGTCCCGGCGGACCATGCCGTCGAAACCGGTGGAGTTGCGCTCCGTAACCTGCCAGAGCCCCGTAATACCTGGTTTCACTGCTAGCCTCTGCAGGTCGTACTCGGTGTACTCAGCTACCTCATTCGGCAGCGGCGGGCGCGGGCCGACGACGGACATCTGACCCAGAAACACGTTCAGGAACTGTGGGAACTCGTCAATGGAGTGCTTGCGGATGAACTTGCCGATCCTGGTGACGCGCGGGTCCTCTTTCATCTTGAACATGGCACCGGCGATCTCGTTCTGCTCCTTGAGATCTGCCAGGCGCTCGTCGGCGTCCTTGTACATGGAGCGGAACTTCCACATGCGGAAGGTGGACAGGCTGCCATCGCGGTGGGTCTGGCCCACGCGGATCTGGCTGTAGAAGGGGTTGCCCTCGCTCTCAAGGCGAATGGCCGCGGCAAGCACAAGGCTGGGTACGGCGATGAAGGCCAGCACGCAGCCGCTAAACGCGATGTCGAATGTGCGCTTGACGGCCCGGTAGGCCAGGCGCGAGCGATCCCAGTCCATGATGGATTGCATGGCCTTGTAGCGGCCAGCACCCTCACGTCGGTCCATGGCCTGAGCAATCAGTGCGGCCCCCACGGGCGCATCCGTTGCAAATTGAGTTTTATCCGACACGTTTTCTTCCAAGACTTCGTCCCCGGGTCGGGGATCCTCCCTGTTCTGTGTAGCGATCGCCTGCAACTAGGCGATCGCCTTTTTAAGGTTGCGCATGACGCGCTGCTCGGCCGAAAGCACAGCAAGGCCAACGCGCGTAGTTACGCGTCGACCGCACAGATCGAGCTCCAAATAAGCAGTGCTCTTGCGTCTATTAATGGTTTTGATAAGGCCTTCGTGGCCCAGCAGCGGACCTGCCGTAACTACGACCTGGTCGCCGTCTTTTAGGGCCTCGCTCATGGGCACTACGCGGTCTCCCCTATGCGTAAAGCCGCCAATAAGCTGAACCTCTTCTTTTGCCAGCGGCACAAACTGACCGTCCTGGGAAAGCACGCGGGCAAAGTCGTCCATACGTAGCAGATACTGTTGCACGGTTCGAGGATCTGCCGTATCGCAGATAAGATAACCGGGAAAGAGCGGCTTAGTCGTATTGACCCATTCGCCGTGTACTTTAATTTCGGTTTGAAATTGAGGATAAAAGAGCTCCTGCATGGCGCTCGTAGGCACCATACGCTCGATGCGCTCGCGCATTACATCTTCGCGTCCGTTAATGACCTGGATCACATACCACACGAGCACCACCCCCTTGCTGTCTTACGTGTGGCTCACGGGGTTTGGGTATGGCTTCGCCAGGGCGCTCGTGCGCGAAGGCGCTCCATATTCAAACCCTGAGCCCAGTTAGACAAGCACGTGGCTCTGCCCCACCGTGAACGGTATGTACAAATGCAGTTGCTAGAGACGCGGACGTGTATCGCAAAAAGACCGCATCCCCAGCTGGCTGCGTGCGAACCAGTCAAGCGGGAACAAAACTGGACCGCACGCAAACAGCTGTAGGACTGATGTGGTTTCCCATACCAACTTATTGCACGCGTAATGCGAACTTATAAATAGCCACAAAAACTAATGCAAAATCGAGTATGGCAATCGATATTGGAGCTCGTGGTGTTTCTGGCACCGCCGTTACGGCCGGATGCTGATCGACCCTGCGCTTTGCGACTTGCTGGAGCCGTGAGCGCAGTTGAACTCATGTAACATTAGGTATCCTAGCACAAGCTGGTAGCGAAACTGATTTGGGCTGCGTCGGACAACATATCTTTCATTTGGCGTGCTTAAGGGGGTTGTTTTGGGATGTTGTTCACATTGATGCAGGTTATTGGGGTGCTAGCGGTGATTAAGGGTGATCTTGAAGCACAAATGGAACGGCGAGCTGCACTGGTAATTGCGTTTGTCTAACAAACTATGTACAGAGATGGGAAATAAATTGTGCAACTTTTTGTTGGCGTAGGTGGGGTTTGCGGCGCGAGATATTTTGGCATGAAAAAAGGCCTTCGGGATACCGAAGGCCTTTGAATTCACGATGGTGGAGACGAGGGGAATCGAACCCCTGACCTCTTGACTGCCAGTCAAGCGCTCTCCCAGCTGAGCTACGCCCCCGTGACGAGGAGATACTATAGGGGAAGATTCTTAGTTGTGCAAGAAGTTTTTTGGGTTGATTCTCGCACTTACGGGTTTTCCTGGGACGGGGCTGAATTGACTGATTATGACTTCGGCAAAATCAGTCAATTAACCCACCGTCCCGATAAAACCCTCACGCGGCGGCACCTTACTTGTAGAGGTAAGCGATTGCGGTTCCTTGGTGGACTTGGATCTTGGCCGTTTTCCGGACGACATTAGAGATGCCCGTGTCAGCCAAGAGTCCTAGGGGGGAATGATTTAGTTCCCATTCTAGGCCGTGTTCGCTTACCACCGTCCCGGGGGCAATGGCGATGATGGAGAACGTCTTGCCTTCGGCACCCTCGATGGTCCACGTCTCACCTGCGTGAAGGATGCGGGCGACCACCTTGTCCTCGGCAATCCAGACTGGGGCGTCATCGTAGCCTGCGAGCAGCCCCAATACGGAAAGCGCCATGTCCGGACGGCCGCCCGTGACGCAGGTCGCAACCACTTCGGCACCCGGCCAGCGACGGCGGACGGAATCGAGCGCCAGCGCCAGATCGGTATAGTCCTTGTACGGGTCATGGCGCTCAACTTCAAAGTCGGTGGCGGCATCGACCAACGCGCGACCCGCGTCGCTCACCGTGTCCGCATCTCCTACATACACGTCGCAGCCCAGGCCGGCACCCAGCAGCGCGTCGAGTCCGCGGTCTACGGCAACAACATGGTCGCACTCCCCCGCTTGCCGGCGCAACAGATCCACGCTCGCCACGACGGGCGAGCCGCACACCACTAATATCTTACAAGCCACAGCCCTCGCCTATCCCTCAAACGCAAGAACGTGATCCAAATCCAGCTCTTCGTAGCTGTCGATAAAGATATCGCAGTTGGCGCGTACGTCGTCGCGCTTCATGCGGCCGTGCGGGTCATAAATACCCACGCGCTTAAAGCCGGCGACCCCAGAGCTCTTTAGGCCAAAGACGGCGTCCTCAAACACCCATGCGCGCTCAAACTTGCACCCGTGACGCTCCTCCAGGCGGCGCAGCGCCAGCTCGTACACATCGGGGAACTGCTTGGAACGTCCCGCCTCGCCCGTCGTGGTAACAAACTCCATGTAAGCATCGAGCCCGGCACCTGCGAGCGCGGACTGCACCAGCTCGGCCGGCGTGGAAGTGGCAACGCACATGGCAATGCCCGCCGCCTTCGCCTGCTCCAAAAATGCCAGGAGCCCCTCGCGTGGCGGCACCTTGGAGTAGCCATCGATCAGGATGTCGCTAAGCTCGCGATACAGCACCTCGCCACCTTCGCCAATGCCCCACGTGTCGTGGTAGGCCTGGCACTCATCCTCCAGCGACAAATGCTCAAACTGGGCAAAATCGTCGACCGTCACGTCGATACCGTGACGGCGCAATAACTCGGGCTGCGCATAGCCCCAAACGGGGGTGCTATTGACCAGCGTGCCATCGCAATCGAAAATAAAAGCAACCTGGGGAGCGGCGGTATGGGACATAAACAAGCCTTTCGATGTCAAATGGTAAACAACCTGCTAAAAACGTTTTACCAAACGTCAGACAGACAATTTTGAAACCCAAATTGATAAAACTGTCAAGAGTTTTACCACGGCAATTCTGCCAGTGGTATAAACATGTCGCTTACCGATTAAACGCCCCCGCAAATCCGCTTTCGTCCATAAAACTAACGCACAGGTGTTATCGTAGTTTCTGCCGAAAGTTCCACCGAGCACGCGAGGTGGAACGAATCACAGAAACTTCGCCGTCCCTTCGATTCGTGCAGCCTTGGACCTTTCGCATCTAGTCACCAAGGCAACACGCTGCCGCGTCATGATGGGATCAAACGTGAGCGATACAAAGCTAAAGCCAACGGCTAAAAAGCCCGCAACCCGCAAACCGGCTCCGCACGCACCGGAGCTCTCCAAGGACGATGTCTATCTGTTTGGCATTGGTATGTGGGAGCGCAGCTGGGAAAAGATGGGCGCGCATCCCGACACACAGAACCGTACGCGCGGCTGGCGCTTTTGCGTTTGGGCGCCCGACGTTAAGAGCGTCCACGTTATCGGTGAATTCAACAATTGGGATGAACAAGCCAACCCGTTGGTGCCCGTGCACACTAGCGCTATCTGGGAAGGCTTTATTCCTGGCGCAGAGCAGGGCCAGCTCTATAAATACCTCATCGAGACCAACGAGGGCGAAAAACTCTACAAGGCCGATCCTTATGCCTTTAAGGCCGAGTGCCCTCCGGGTACCGCGAGCGTGCTGTGGACCCTGGATGGCTACAAGTGGAACGACGCCACGTGGCTCAAACGCCGCGCCGGCCACAACCACATGTCGCAGCCGCTTAACATCTACGAGGTGCATATTGGCTCGTGGAAGCGCCACGGCGATGCGCCGCAGGGCGAGCCGGACGAGTACGGCAACTACCCCGGCCCCATGGACCCCTTCCCCGCGCAGCGCGGCGAGTTCTACACTTACGACGACCTGTCGGTGGAGCTCGTGGACTACGTGCGCGACATGGGCTACACGCATATCGAGGTCATGCCGCTCATGGAACACCCCTTCGACGGCTCCTGGGGCTACCAGACGACCGGCTACTACGCCGCCACGTCGCGCTACGGCAACCCGCAGCAGCTCATGCACTTTATCGATGCGTGCCACGAGGCGGGCATCGGCGTGATCATGGACTGGGTGCCCGGCGGTTTTTGCGCCGACTCCCACGGCCTTGCCACCTTTAACGGCCATATGCTGTTTGAGCACGAGATTCACCCCAACTGGGGCACGCATAAGTTTGACTTCGCCCGCGGCGAGGTCCGCTCCTTCCTGGTCTCCAACGTGCTGTACTGGCTCGAGAACTTCCACGTTGACGGCATTCGCATGGACGGCGTGTCCAGTATGCTGTACCTCAACTTTGGCATTGACGATCCCAGCCAAAAGAAGTTCAACAAGTACGGTACCGAGGAGGACCTGGACGCCAGCGCGTTTATCCGCCAGGTCAACTGTGCTGTTGAGGCGCACTACCCCGACGTGATGATGATGGCCGAGGAGTCCACCGCGTGGCCGCTCGTGACCTACCCGCCGCAGGACGGCGGCCTGGGTTTCCACTACAAGTGGGACATGGGCTGGATGAACGACACCCTGCACTACATGCAGACCGATTTTCCGTGGCGCCCCGGCAACCACGGCCTGCTCACGTTCTCCATCATGTATGCCTTTACCGAGAACTTTATCTGTCCGCTGAGCCACGACGAAGTCGTGCACGGCAAGTGCTCGCTCATCGGCCGTATGCCGGGCGACTGGTGGCGCCAGTTTGCCGGCCTGCGCACGCTGGCCTTCTACCAGATGACGCACCCCGGTGCCAAGCTCAACTTTATGGGCAACGAGATCGGCCAGTTTATTGAATGGCGCTACTACGAGTCCATTCAGTGGTTCCTGACCGAGGAGTACGAGACCCACCGTCATCATCAGGCGTTCATCAAGGCGCTTAACCACCTGTATACCGCCGAGCCCGCCCTGTACGAGCGCGGCTACACCGACGATGGCTTTACCTGGATCGATGCGGACAACTCCAAGCAGTCCATCGTGAGCTTTGTCCGTCAGGGCGAGGACGTCGATGACGACCTGGTGATCCTGATCAACTTTGACCCGGAGAGCTATGAGAGCTTCCGCGTGGGCGTGCCGCGCGAGGGCGATTGGGAGGTCATCTTTGACTCCGACCGTCCCGAGTTTGGCGGCAGCGGATACGCCGGCGAGGAACCCTACACCTGCTCGAGCGAGCCCTATCCCTGGAACGGGCAGATGGACTCTATCGAGATTAAGGTGCCCGGCCTGGCAGGCGTGGTGCTTAAGCGCCGCGGTCCCAGCAGCTATAAGCCGCCCGTGATCGAGGAGCCCAAGAAGGCGGCGCGTAAGCGCACGTCCTCAGTGAAGCCCAAGGCCGCAGCTGCTAAGAAGGCTCCGGCTAAGGCGAAGGCTGCCAAGCCCGCCGCCAAGGCTTCGGCCAAGTCCACCACGGCCAAGAAGGCTGCTTCCAAGGCCAAGGCAGCTGCCGTTAAGGATCCTGCCAAGAAAGCGTAACAAAGGTGTTACCACTGTAATTACCCGCCCCGCCGGGGCGTAGGATACAAGTCATAACCGTTCCGGGAGAAACATCCCCGGGGGAAGGAACGTATGAATAAGATCTTCGACAACAAGCAGGAGTTTACCGAGCTCTATCGCGATGCCGTCATGAGCATCAGCGGCAAGAGCGTCGAGGCCGCCAGCGACCTCGACCGCTTTAACGCCCTGGCCAAGCTCGTGGCCGAGAAGGCACGCACCGTTGCCACCAAGAGCGACGCCCGCGCCACCGCCGAGGGCAAGAAGCGCGTGTACTACTTCTCGATCGAGTTTTTGATCGGCCGCCTGCTCGACAACTACCTGCTCAACTTTGGCGTGCGCGACATGGTCGCCGAGGCGCTCGACGACATGGGCTTCGATCTGTCCGTCATTGAGAACCAGGAGCCCGATCCGGCTCTGGGCAACGGTGGTCTGGGCCGTCTTGCCGCATGCTTCCTGGATTCCATGGCAGCCGAGGGCATCGCCGGCTACGGCAACGGCATGCGCTACCGCTACGGCCTGTTTAAGCAGGAGATCGTCAACGGCAGCCAGGTCGAGGCTACCGACGAGTGGCTCACCCACGGCTATCCCTGGGAAGTCCGCCGTCAGGATAAGGCCGTGACCATTAAGTTTGGTGGCCATGTTGAGGGCTTTGAGGAGAATGGCCGCACGTTCTACCGCACGGTGGACACGCAGGATATCCTGGCCGTCCCCTACGACATCCCCGTGGTGGGCTATGCCGGCGAGACCGTCAACAAGCTGCGCGTCTGGGCCGCCGAGCCGGTCGAGGAGCACTTTGACCTGGAGGCCTTCAACCGCGGCGACTACGCCCTGGCCGATGCCGAGCGCGCCGAGGCCGAGGCCATCAGCGCCATCCTCTATCCCAACGACGCCGGCGAGCACGGCCGTCTGCTGCGCCTGAAGCAGGAGTACCTGTTTGTTTCGGCCGGCATCTACAGCCTGCTCGACACCTTTGAGAAGGAGCACGGCGAGAACTGGGAGCTGCTGCCGCAGTTTGTTGCCATCCATACCAACGACACCCACCCCGCCATGTGCGGCCCCGAACTCATGCGTATCCTCATCGACGAGAAGAAGCTCGAGTGGGACGACGCCTGGAACATCGTGACGCAGGTCGTGAGCTACACCAACCACACCATCCTGCCCGAGGCTCTGGAGAAGTGGCCCATCGGCACGTTCTCCAAGCTCCTCCCCCGCGTGTACCAGATCATCGACGAGATCAGCCGCCGTTGGCACGAGTCGTTCGACACCACGCAGGAGGGCTGGCAGGAGCGTCTGCGCCAGACCGCCATCCTGTGGGACGGCGAGATTCGCATGGCCAACCTGTCTGTGATCTGCAGCCACAGCGTCAACGGCGTGGCAAAGATTCACTCCGACATCATCAAGAACATCGTGCTCAAGGACTTCTATGCCCTGACGCCCGAGAAGTTCAACAACAAGACCAACGGCATCTCGCACCGTCGCTTCTTTGCCGAGGCCAACCCCACCTATGCCAAGCTCGTGACCGAGGCCATTGGCGACGGCTGGCTGAAGGACGCCTTTGAGCTGGAGAAACTCAAGGAGTTCCAGAACGACACCGAGTTCCTGAAGGCTGTGGGTGCCTCCAAGCGCGCCAACAAGGAGCGTCTGGCCGCCTACGTTAAGGCCGAGACCGGTCTGGTCATCGACCCCAATACCGTCTTCGATGTTCAGGTTAAGCGCTTCCACGCCTACAAGCGCCAGCTCATGAACATCATGAAGGTGATGGACATCTACAACCGTCGCATCGCCGATCCCAACTTCCACGTGACGCCGACGACCTTCATCTTTAGCGGCAAGGCCGCCTCGAGCTACACCTTTGCCAAGGAGACCATCCGCCTCATTAACTCCGTGGCCGAGGTCATCAACGACGATGCCCGCGTGAATGAGGTCATGAAGGTCTGCTTTATCCCCAACTTCCGCGTGAGCAACGCCCAGCTCATCTACCCTGCCGCCGAGATCTCGGAGCAGATCTCCACGGCCGGCAAGGAGGCCTCGGGTACGTCCAACATGAAGCTCATGATGAACGGCGCCATTACGCTGGGTACCCTCGACGGCGCCAACATCGAGATCGCCGACCTGGCCGGCCGCGAGAACGAGGCCATCTTCGGCCTGACCGCTTCCGAGGTCGAGCAGCTCTGGGCATCCAATAGCTACTTTGCGTGGGATACCCTCAACGGCGATCGCGAGCGTCTGGGCCACGTGATGGACGAGCTCAAGGACAACACCTTTGCGGGTCTTTCGGGCAACTTCGAGAGCATCTACAACGAGCTCATGAACAACAACGACCCCGACCTGGTCATGGCCGACTTCCGCAGCTACGTGGATGCATGGGAGAAACTCACCGGCAGCTATGGCGACCAGGAGACCTGGAACCGCAAGGCCCTGCTCAACACCGCTTCGAGCGGTTGGTTCTCGAGCGACCGCACCATTCGCGAGTACCGCGACGAGATCTGGCACGCGTAAAGGCCACGAGCTCCCCTATGCCAGCACGGCATTACTCGACGGGTGTGACGTTGCGCCGCGCCCGTCGCTAATGGGTTTAGGAACATCGATGACAAAAGGAGAAATCGATGAGTAAGAAAGAATGCATCGCGATGCTCCTCGCAGGAGGACAGGGCAGCCGATTGGGGGCACTCACCCAAAAGATCGCCAAGCCGGCGGTTAGCTTTGGTGGTAAGTTCCGCATTATCGACTTTTCGCTCTCCAACTGCTCCAACTCGGGCATCGACACGGTGGGCGTTCTGACGCAGTATCGCCCCTACCTGCTGCATGCCTACGTGGGCTCCGGCGAGGCGTGGGATCTGGACAGCCGCGACGGCGGTGTGTCGATCCTGCCGCCGTACGAGACGCAGACCGGCGGCGCCTGGTATGCGGGCACGGCCGACGCCATTACGCAGAACCTCGACTACATCAAGGCCAACGACCCCAAGTACGTCCTGATTCTTTCGGGCGATCACCTGTATCGCATGGACTACCGCAAGATGCTCAAGACGCACATTGAGAACAACGCCGACCTCACGGTGAGCGTTATGCCCGTGCCGTGGGAGGAGGCCAGCCGCTTTGGCATCCTGACCACCGACCCCGAGGACGGCCGCATCACCAAGTTCACCGAGAAGCCCGATAAGCCCGATTCGAACCTCGCGTCCATGGGCATCTACATCTTCTCGGCCGACGTGCTGATCGAGGCGCTCGAGGAGGACGCTCTGGACCAGCGCTCGAGCCACGACTTTGGCAAGGACATCATCCCCAAGCTACTCGGCGAGGGCAAGCGCCTGTACAGCTACGAGTTCCACGGCTTTTGGAAGGACGTCGGCACCATCGCCAGCTTCCACGAGACCTCGATGGACCTGCTGGGCAACAACCCCGAGTTCGATCTGTTCGACAAGCACTTCCCCATCATGTCCAACATCACCACGCGTCCGCCGCACTACATTGGCCCGGACGGCCGTCTGGACGACTGCCTGGTCTCCAACGGCTGCAAGATCTACGGCACCGCTCGCCACTCGATCCTTTCGACCGACGTCATCATCGAGGAGCGCGCCGTGGTCGAGGACTCCGTGCTGCTGCCGGGTGCGCACGTTAAGAGCGGCGCGCACATCTGCCGCGCTATTTTGGGCGAGAACTCCACGGTCGAAGAGGGCGTGAATCTCGGCTCTGTCGATACCACCAAGGATACGGCCGTCGTTGGAAATGACGTCGTTATCGGGAAGGGGGAATGATCCGATGATCAATCGCAAGGCCATCGGTTATATCACCGCTAACTACTCTTCGACCTACGGCAGCGTGCTGCTCAAGGACCGCCCCATCGCGTCTGTTCCGTTTTTGGGCCGCTACCGCCTGATCGACTTCCCGCTGTCCAACATGATGAATGCCGGCATTAAGACCGTCGGCGTCGTCATGCCGGGCAACTACCGCTCGCTGATCGACCACGTTGGTTCGGGCAAGGACTGGGGTCTGGACCGCAAGAAGGGCGGCCTGTTCATGGTGCCCGGCAACGCGTATGGCACCACCAAGGGCGGCATGCGCTTCTTGCTGCGCGACATTATCTCCAACAAGACACTGTTCCAGCGCTCGGACAAGCCCTACGTTGTGATGATGGGCACCAACATCATCTTTAACATGGACCTCAACACCATCATCGACGCGCACGAGAACTCTGGTGCCCAGATGACCGTGGTGTACTGCAAGGCCACGCGCAACGTCGATGACGAGACCAAGCTGCAGATCAACGAGAACGGCCGTCTGACGGGCGTGAGCGCCGGCGTCGTGTACGGCGACAACGCCTCTATGGACTGCTGCATCGTCAACCGCGAGACGCTGCTTGAGATTATCGACCACTACCAGGCCGCCGACTATCTGGACCTGCTCGAGGCACTCCAGGGCGACTTTGGCAACATCGACGTGTGCAGCTACGAGTACAAGGGCGAGGTCGTGGGCGTGTTTAGCGAGAAGTCGCTGTATCGCCGCAGCATGGACCTGCTCGACCAGACCGTGGCCGACCAGCTCTTTGACCCCGAGCGCCCGATCCTGACCAAGGCTCACGACGTGCCGCCTTCGCGCTATGCGACCGGCAGCCACGCTTGCAACTCGATCATCTCGGCCGGCTGCATCATCAAGGGCACCGTGCGCAACTCGATCCTGTCGCGCGGCGTCGTGGTCGAGGAAGGCGCCTCGGTGACCAACTCGATCATCAACCAGAGCTGCATCATCAAGAGCGGCGCCCGCGTAGAGAACGCCATCCTGGACAAGAACAACGTGGTTCCCACCAACACCGAGCTTCGCGGCACGCCCGAGAACATCCTGGTGCTGGGCAAGGCTCCGTTAACTTCCGATACCACGATCGTACGTTAACGTTGGCACCGCAACATCGCTCGTAACATGCAGAATAGCCGCCCGGTTAGCGCCAGGCGGCTATTCTCGAATAACAACATGGGAGACAATATGGCTGATTCCAGCAAAAAGATGCAGATCGTGTTTGCCTCGGCCGAGTGCGCACCGTTTGTGAAGACCGGTGGCCTGGGCGACGTGGCGGGCTCGCTGCCTGCGGCGCTTGTGCGCGCCGGTGCCGAAGTCATCGTGATGGTGCCCAAGTACGCCACCATCAAGGACGAGTACAAGGCGCAGATGGAGCACTTCTCCGACTTTTACGTTAGTCTGGGTTGGCGCACTGAGTACTGCGGGCTGGAGAAGCTCGAGCACGACGGCGTCACCTATATGTTCATCGACAACGAGCGCTACTTTGCGCGCGACTATCCGTACGGCTTCTTTGACGACGGCGAGCGTTTTGCGTTCTTCTCCAAGGCCATCACCGAGAGCCTGCAGCACCTGCCGGCCGGCTTTGAGTGCGACATCCTGCACTGCAACGACTGGCAGACGGCGCTGGCGCCCGTGTTTTTGCGCGAGTTCTACCAGGGCCTGCCGCTGTACGATCGCGTCAAGACCGTCTTCTCGATCCACAACGTGGCTTTCCAGGGCCAGTTTAGCGACACCGTGATGGAGGACATCCTTGGTGTGGCGCACATTCCGGCGGCCGCCTCGCAGCTGCGTTGCGACGCCTGCAGCATCAACTACATGCTGGGCGCCCTGCGCTATGCCGACGCCATCACCACGGTGAGCCCCACCTATGCCAACGAGATCCAGACGCCCGAGTTTGGCGAGGGCCTGGACGGCGTACTGCGCGAGCGTTCCTACGCGCTGCAGGGCATTTTGAACGGCATTGACGTTGCGGGCTTTGACCCGGCAACAGACAAGCGAATTACCGCCAACTATACCGTGGAGGACCGTTCCGGCAAGGCCGTGTGCAAGGCCAAGCTGCAGGAGGAACTGGGCCTCGAGGTTCGCGACGACCGTCCGCTCATGGTGATGGTCACGCGCCTGACGCGCCAGAAGGGCATGGATCTGGTCATGTACGCGCTCGACCGCATCCTGTCCGGCGGCGTGCAGGTGGCGGTGCTGGGCACCGGCGACCGCGACTACGAGGACGGCCTGCGCTACTTCCAGGACAAGTACCCCGGCACCATGGCCGCACGCATCGAGTTCGATCCTGCGCTGTCACAGCGTATGTATGCCGCCGCCGACATGTTCCTGATGCCTTCGAAGTTTGAGCCCTGCGGCCTGTCGCAGATCATCGCCATGCGCTACGGCACCCTGCCCATCGTGCGCGAGACCGGTGGCCTCAAGGACACCGTGCAGCCGTACAACGAGTTTACCGGCGAGGGCACGGGCTTCTCGTTTAACAACTTTAACGGCGACGAGATGGGCGACGCGGTCTTCCGCGCGGCGCGCCTGTTCTGGGATAACCGCGACGCCTGGAACCAGCTAGTCACGCAGGCCATGAGCCAGGACTTTAGCTGGACGCGCTCGGCCGACAAGTATCTGGACCTGTACTTCTTTATGCATCCAGAGATTGAGAGGCCGGCGTCGGTTGTCGACGAGCCTGAGGCTGTTGCTGAGCCGGTGGTCGCTGAGGAGCCCAAGGCCGAGGAGAAGCCGGTTGAGGCTGAGCCCGCAAAGGCCGAGCCTGAGGTGAAGGCTGAGGTTGCTCCCGAGGCAGAGGCCGAGGTCAAGCCCGCTGCAAAGCCCGCAGTTAAAAAGACCACGACCCGCAAGACGACCGCTAAGAAGGTTACGACGACCAAGGCTGCCGCGACTAAAACAACGGCTACCAAGGCAACGACCACGCGCAAGCGCACGACCGCCGCTGCCAAGAAGGCCGCAGAAGCTGAGGCTGCTCCCGAGGTAAAGGACGAGGTCGCTGAGACCAAGCCGGTCGCCAAGACTCCGGCAAAGACCGCTGCCAAGAAGACGACCACGACCGCCAAGAAGGCAACGGCAGCCAAGAAGACCACGGCAACGAAGTCGACGACTACGAAGGCCGCCACGACCAAGGCAACCGCAAAGCCGGCCGCCAAAGTCGAGGATACGTCCGCAGAGTCCAAGGCCGAGGCAACCGTCGAGGCCAAGCCGGCAGCCAAGACCACTACGCGCAAGCGCGCAACGACGATCAAGAAGACCACGACCAAGACAGCCGCTCCCAAGGTAGAGGCTAAAGCCGAGGACAAGCCCGCAGTAAAGGCCAAGCCGGCACCGAAGGCCGCTGAGGACAAGGCCGCACCGAAGGCTACGGTCAAGCCCGAGCCCGCCAAGGAGACTCCGGTCTCCCCCGCCGCTCCGGCAAAGGAAAAAGCCCCGTCCAAGAAGACATCCGTCCGCAAGGCAACGGCCACCCGTAAGCGCCGCTAATACGGACGATTAAAACTTAATCCTCAACGCAAAAGAGGGCGCCCCAACCAGGCGCCCTCTTTTGCGTTGAACTTCTGTATTAAAAAGAGGGCCGGTTTACTACGACAAAATGGCTCTGGCCGATCACGGCCAGTAATCTACGAAATTGGCAACGCTTCTACCTGCGGTTTTAAAATCACCAAAATGACTGTGGTTGAGATCATTCAATTTATCGTAGTAAACCGAGGTACTTTTGGTTAGCTACAAATAGGATCGGTATAGGCGTTTTTGAATATCGCGATAATTTATGTGGTAAAACGATTTTCTAGCACAACCGTTCGCCGATAGTAAACGGATGTTGTTTATACAGCCTGCGTACAACAGATATACTTACATCCTGTGCGTAAAGCCCGTGGCCAGCAGGCCATGATTCTATTGAACTGGACCGTACTATGAGATTGATACACAACAGCCGTCTGCCGCAGTTTCGCACTCCGTTTGGCGCTGTGACCACAGGAACCACCCTTTCGCTCTCCGTGATTCTGGAGGATGCCGATCCCGCGCAGGCAACGCTTACGCTGCGCACCTGGGTCGATGAGATCGGTGAGTCTCGGTATCCCATGACGCACGAGGGCGACGGCATATTTACCGTAGAGCTTGAGTGCACCGAACCCTGTCTTATCTGGTACAGCTTTATCTGCAATATCGAGGGCCAGCCCGAGGTTCGTCTGGGCGCACCGCAGGGCCGCACCGGCGGCGAGGGAGTAACCTACGACTACGCTGAGGTGCCGTCATTCCAGGTCACCGTCTACAAACACCGTGAGAACCGTCCTACCTGGTACGAGCGCGGTATGGTCTACCAGATCTTCCCCGATCGCTATGCCCGCGACGAGCACTGGCGCGAGCGCACGCTGGCCGAGGTCGAAAAACCGCGTAAGGGCATTCAGCGCCGCATGGTCGAGGACTGGAACGAGCCGCCTGTGTACGAGCGCGCCGAGGACGGCTCCATCAAGACCTGGGACTTCTACGGCGGATCGCTCAAGGGTATCCAGAATGACCTGCCACGCATCGCCGAGCTGGGCTTTACAGCTATCTACCTCAACCCCATTTTTGAAGCCGCGAGCAACCACCGCTACGACACCGCCGATTACACCAAGATTGATCCGATTCTGGGCACTGAGCAGGACTTTACTGAGCTCTGCGAGGCGGCCGAGAAGCTGGGCATCTCCATCATTCTGGACGGTGTGTTCAACCACACGGGCGATGATTCGATCTACTTCAACCGCTACGGCAACTACCCCGGCGTGGGCGCGTGGCAGAGCGAGGATTCGCCGTGGCGCGATGCGTTTTATTTCCACGAGGACGGCTCGTACGACTGCTGGTGGGGCGTGGGCAATATGCCCGCTATCAATGAGAGCTCCGAACTGGTACGCGAGCGGCTCCTGGGCAAGGACGGCGTCATTCGTAAATGGCTGCGCGCCGGCGCTCACGGCTGGCGCCTGGATGTGGCCGACGAGCTTTCCGATGACTTCCTGGCCGAAATCAAGAAGGCAGTACTCGCCGAAAAGCCCGATGCTCTGTTGCTCGGCGAAGTCTGGGAAGACGCCTCCAACAAGATCAGCTATGGCCACCTGCGTCGTTACCTGCAGGGCTCCGAGCTCGACTCGGCCATGGATTACCCCTTCCGCGACATGGTCATCGGCTTTTTGATGGGCTACAAAAACGCCTACCAAGCAGCTGAGGATATCGAGACCCTACGCGAGAACTATCCGCGTGAGGCCCTGTCTTGCGCACTTAATCTGCTTTCGAGCCACGACCGTCCGCGTATTATCTCGGTGCTCGGCGGCGGCCCCGACGAGTCACAGCTGCCCGAGTGCGAGCGCAGCAAATGGCGCCTGGACGAGAACGCGATGGGCCTGGCCAAGAGCCGTTTTTGGCTCGCGACGCTCATGCAGATGACGTTCCCGGGCGTTCCCTCAATCTATTACGGTGACGAGTACGGCTTGGAGGGGCTCACCGATCCGGGTAATCGCCGCACCATGCCGACCAAGGAAGACCTGCACGACTTCGATACGTTCGCGATCGTCAAGAACGCATCTGCCGTGCGCCGCGCGCTGCCGTTTATGATCGACGGCGAAATCAAGGCCTTCGCGCTCAATGACGAGGTACTTGCCTACAACCGTACGGGCAAGGATGGCGAGTCTGCGACGGTTATCATCAACCGCAGCCTGCGCAATTCACACCGCGTGACGATTCCGGCGCTCGGCGAATGCGCGAGCGATGTGATTAGCGGTCACGAGTGCGAGATCCACAACGGCACGGTCACGCTCGACCTGTACCCGCTGGGGTCGTCGATTATCTATCACCACGCCGAGCAGCGCCTGCAGGAGCCGCTCGATCACGGCGCAGGTGTTGTATGCCATATCACATCGGTGCCGACCGACGACGGCAAGCCCGGTACGATCGGCGCGCCCACGCGTCGTTTTATCGACCATCTGGCTGCCATGGGCATGCGCGACTGGCAGGTTCTCCCCGTCAACCCCACGGACTTCTTCCGCTCCCCTTACGCCGGTCCTTCGGCCTTTGCAGGCAATATCGACCTGCTGCCCGAAAGCCACGAAGAGCTGGCCGCCGACTTTGAGACCTGGAAGGCCCGCGGCGGCGAGGATGCCGACCCGCTGTACACAGCGTTTAAGCATCGCAATGCCGATTGGCTCGAGAAGTACTGCGTCTACATGGCCGTTAAGAAGTACTTTGAGGGCGAGTCGCGCCACGATTGGCCGGCAGATGTCGCGCGTTACAACGAGCATCTGATCGACGACAAGCGCTTCCACGACGAGGCCGAGCTTCAGGCGTATATGCAGTACCGCTTTGACCTAGCTTGGTGCGAGCTCATGAACTATGCGCACAAGAAGGGCATCGAGGTTATCGGGGATATTCCTATGTACGTGTCCGACGATTCGGCAGATGCGTGGAGCGAGCCCGAGAACTTCTGGCTGTCCGATACCGGCAAGGCGATTGAGATTTCCGGTGCGCCGCCCGACAACTTTGCGCCCGAGGGCCAGGTGTGGGGCAACCCGACGTTCCGCTGGGACCACATGAAGCAGAACGGCTATAGCTGGTGGATGGATCGCCTGCGTCGTGCGTTTTCGCTCTACGACCGCGTGCGCCTGGATCACTTCTTGGGCTTCCACAGCTACTTCAGTATCCCCGCAGGTAAGGCATGCGCCGATGGCCGCTGGCTTGCGGGCCCGGGCAAGGACCTATTCCAGACCGCCTACGACGAGCTGGGTCCGCTCAACTTTATCGCCGAGGACCTGGGCTATTTGACGCCCGGTGTTCGCGCCATGGCTTCGACCTGCGGCTTCCCCGGCATGGATGTGCTGGAGTTTAGCGACTACGACGTTCGTTGCGGTGTGCATCCCACGCCAGGAAAGATCCTGTACACCTCGACGCACGATACGTCGACGCTGGCCGGTTGGTGCACACGTTCCTTTGCGGGCGGCGATGAACCGAGCGGTGTTGAGGTGGCGGCA
>CABUMU010000035.1 GCA_902492855.1 uncultured Collinsella sp.
CCGTCCGTCAATCAACCTAACCGTCGTGCCACCAGCCGGGGTAGCTAAAATAGCCCCGTCCCAAATTGACTACTCGCCAACCGCATACATGACAGAATGATTTTTTAATCCCCGTCCTAGAATAATTATCCCGCGTGGGCTTGTGGCTCACGCGGGATGATGGCGTCTTATTTGTCCTGCTCCAGCAGGTCGGACGGCGTGCGGTCGGGCTTGCCACCGCGGAAGATCTCGCGACCGTGCAGGCGATGCTCCAGGTCACGTTCGGCCTTTTCCTCGTCAATCTTGGTCTGGCTCACCGACGGGTCCTCAATCAGCGACGACACCGAGTTCACCTGCTTTTGAATGCGCTCGGCAATCGTGTCGTCCATGCTCACGATATGCATCTTCCAGTCGATGTTCGTAGCGGTCGATGAGCTCTTGGTCCACACGAACGTCAGAATGGCGCTCTGATGACCCCTCGCGGGGAACATGCCAAAGAAGGAATCGTGCTGAATGTTGCTGTCCTCATCGATATAGGCGTGCACGTTGTACACCACGCGGTCAATCTTATCGTTGAGCAGCGCGTTGGTCGCAAGCGCCGCGGCCTGGATCTGCCCGTTGGACAGCAGCTCGAGCTCGTTGGCAGACGACGTGTCCAACACCGTCACCTCAACCGTGCCCGTACGTTCGTCCGCCTCGTCGACGCTAAAGTCGAGCGGGAACTGCGTAAAGCCGTTACCCCACTCAAGGCCGCCCTTCAGTGCCGTGGAAACGGTATCCACCGAAACACTCTCGGACAGGTTGGCAGTGTTCAGGCGACGCATCACGCCGTAGCCAATCTGCATGCCCACGATCAGCACAAGGATGCCGATGACCACAGCCATAGCGGTCTTCGTAATGGTATGGCTCACCTGCGAGCCCGAAGGGTCGTCCTCGGACAGCGGGTCGATCTGTTTTGTCTGGCTTGCGCGATCTTCGCTGCGAAGCTGCGCCAACGCCGCCTTGTCGCCGCGCTTGGCCGCTGCCTCTTTTTCGCGCATGCGCTCGGTGCGCTTTTTGGCAAGCGTCGGATCCAAAACGCCGGATGCGTCGATCTCGGAGAATAACTCCGTCACTTCTTCCGGAGTCAAAGGGTTCTTCTCAGCCATATACTTCCTGTCATATCAATCAGTCGAGCTCGCGCGCACGCGCACCTTCGAACTGCATTCGATAGTAACGGGCATAGGTGCCACCACGGGCGAGAAGCTGCTCATGCGTACCACGTTCCACAACGCAACCATGCTCGACGGTCGCAATCTCGTCGGCATGCTTAATGGTCGAGAGACGATGAGCGATGATGATCGTGGTGCGACCGCGCGCCAGGCGCTCGAGCGACTCCTGCACCGCCTCCTCGCTCTCGTTATCCAAGGCGCTCGTCGCCTCGTCCAGGATCAGGATCTTGGGGTTCTTGAGAAACACGCGCGCAATGGCTACGCGCTGCTTCTGGCCGCCCGAAAGACGGCTGCCGCGCTCGCCCACGACCGTGTCGTAGCCCTGCGGCAGCGACTCAATGAAGGCATCGATATTGGCGCGGTGGGCGGCCTCGGCGACCTCTTCTGCCGTGGCGCCTGGCTTGCCGTAGGCGATGTTCTCGCCAATCGTACCGTCAAACAGATAGACATCCTGCTGCACCAGGCCAATGGCGCGGCGCAGGCTCTGTTGTGTCACGTCGCGCACGTCCTGACCGTCGATGCTGACGGATCCAGCAGCCACGTCGTAAAAGCGCGGCAGCAGCGAACAAGTCGTAGACTTGCCGCCGCCCGAGGGGCCAACCAGTGCGATGGTCTGGCCGGGCTTGATGGACAGATTCATATGGTCGATCACGGGACGAGCCTCTTCGCCTGCGCCGAGCTCAACGTCCCCATAGCTAAAACACACGTCGCGATATTCAACCGCGCCAGCCGTCACCTGCAGGTCCGTGGCACCCGGCTTATCCTGGATATCCGGGGCGGTCGAAAGCACCTCGTCCATACGCTTAAAGCCGGCGATGGCCTTCTGATACGTTTCGGCCGAATTGACGAGCGTCTCGAGCGGGGTGCAGAACAGTGAAATGTAGAGCGCGAAGGTCGCCATATCGACCGCCTGCAGTTGGCCTTGCGCCACCAGCCAACCACCCAGCAGCACCACGATCACGTACAGCACGCCCGAGAGCAGGCCATACGTCGCTGTGTAGACGCCCATGGCGTGATACATATTCTCCTTGGACGAAAGATAGCGGTCGTTAGAGGCGCGGAACTTGGAGCGCTCGGTCTCCTCGTTGGCAAAGCTCTTGACCACGCGCATGCCTGCCAGCGAATCCTGCAGCTGGGCATTAATACCGCTGATCTTTTTGCGGTTGTCGCTAAAGACCTCGCGCATGCGCATGTTCTGCCAAAACATAATGACCGCAAACACCGTCGTCACCACGACCATAGCAAGCGCCAGCACCGGAGCGATGGTAAAGAGGATCACAAACGAGCCGATAATCTCGATACCGCAGATGATTATCCACTCGGGCACGTGGTGTGCCGCCTCGCAGATATCGAACAGGTCGTTGACCACGCGGCTCATCATGTCACCCGAGCTGTTGCGATCGAAGTACGCAAAGCTAAAGCGCTCGTACTGATCGAACAGGTCCTCGCGCATCTTGGACTCCATGCGCGCGCCCATCACGTGGCCCCAATAGCTCACAAAGTAGCGGCAGGCGCAGCGGACGGCGTACATCAGTACCAAGCCGACCGCGATCATACCGAGCGCCTGCATAATAGCAGCCTGGCCCTGGGTAAAGAGCCCGCCGGTCAGATTGCGCAGGATAATGGGGAACGCCAGGTCAATGGCGGCAAGCACCAGGGCGCAAACAGTATCGGCAACAAAAAGCCCCATCTGGGGCTTGTAATAAGAAAGAAACCTCTTCAGCATGTGATCCTCAAAGAAATATCAGCAATGTAAGGCCCTGGGACAAAGCAATCAGTACTACTTGTCCCAGGGCTATCCCCACTCGTTAAAGATCGGCTCCGCCCAAGCGGTGCGCGATGCTATCGCAGGCCAAGGCGCCCACGACGGTCTTGGCATCTTCGATCTTACCGTCGAGCACGGCGTCGATCAGCTCGTGCAGCGGCACCAGATCCACGTTGACGAACTCGTCATCATCGGGGTTGGGTGCGTCGAACTCGAGCTTGGTGGCCAGGTAGATGTGAATGATCTCGTCACAGAAGCCGCAGGACGTGACGATCGACGTCAAAAAGCGAATGCGACCGGCCCTAAAGCCCGTCTCCTCATGCAGCTCGCGCTTGGCGCAATCGAGCGGGTCCTCGCCTGGATCGAGCTTGCCGGCGGGAATCTCGACCGTCACGCGGTCGATGGCGGTGCGGTACTGACGCACCAGTACGATCTTGCCGCTCTCGGTCAGTGCCACAACGGCCGCCGCACCCGGATGGCGAACGATATCGCGGGCGCTGCGGTGACCGTTGGGCAGTTCAACCTCAAGACGGTGGACGTCGAGGATCTTGCCCTTCCAGGCGCACTCCTCCGAAAGAATCTTCTCGTGCAGCTCGGCATCGTGCGGGTCGTCGTCGCCCAGCACCAGCGCCGGCTCGTCAGCGACCTCGCCACCAGGCTCGCCCTCGGCGTGCCCATACATGCGGCTGTCCTCTTCGACGATCTGCGCGTCCACGAGCTCTTCGTTCTTCTCGTCCATCCGTCTCATCCCTCTCGGACTTTAGGCATCCCAGGCGTCGCGGCCACGCAGCGCGCGCAGGCCGATGTCATGACGCAGGGTCTTGCCCTCAAAATCAATCTTCTCGCAGGCCTCGTAGGCAAGGTTGCGAGCGTTCTCGAACGTGTCGCCCAGCGCGGTCACGGCAAGCACGCGGCCACCGTTGGTCACGAGTTGACCGTCCACCACGGCGGTGCCGGCATGGTACACGGTCACGTTCTCCATGGCCTCGGCGTCGGCGATGCCGGTGATGACTTTGCCCTTCTCGTAGCTGCCGGGGTAGCCCGCGCTCGTCAGGACAACAGCCACGGCCCACTCGTCACGCCAGTCGAGTTCAATCTGATCGAGCTCGCAGTTGGCGCAGGCGAGCATGACCTCGACCAGGTCGTTCTTGAGGCGCGGCAGCACGACCTGCGTCTCGGGGTCGCCAAAGCGGGCGTTGAACTCCAGCACCTTGGGGCCGGCGGGGGTAAGCATAAAGCCGCCGTACAGGCAGCCGCGGTAGTCGATGCCCTCGGCGGCGAGCTCGGCCACGGTCTGCTCCATGACCTTCACCATGGTGGCGTGCTCCTCGTCGGTCACGATGGGCACCGGGCTGTAGACGCCCATACCACCGGTGTTGGGGCCCTTGTCGCCCTCGAGTGCACGCTTGTGATCCTGCGAGGTGGCCATAGGACGCACGGTCTTGCCGTCGGTAAAGGCCAGCAGCGAGCACTCGGGGCCAACCAGCATTTCCTCAATGACAACGGTGTTGCCGGCATCGCCAAAGGTGCCGCCAAAACACTCACGCACGGCTTCCTCGGCCTGCGCAAGCTCAGTCGCCACGATAACGCCCTTGCCCGCGGCAAGGCCGTCGGCCTTGACGACCAGCGGGGCACCCTGCTCACGCACATAGGCAAGAGCCGAAGCCTCGTCGGTAAACGAGCCGTAGGCGGCCGTCGGAATGCCGGCACGCTCCATGAGTTGCTTGGAGAATAGCTTGGAGCCCTCCATCTGAGCGCCCTCGGCACCCGGGCCAAAGCAGGGAATGCCCCCCGCGCGCACGGCATCGGCAACGCCCGCCACGAGCGGAGCCTCGGGGCCAATCACCACGAGTCCGCATCCGTGGCTCTGGGCAAACGCCGCCACGGCCGCAGGATCGCAATCGTCGAGAACCACGTTCTCGCCGCAGCTCGCGGTGCCGCCGTTACCCGGCGCGATGTAGAGCTTGCCGGCGCGCGGTGATGCTGCGAGCTTTGCTGCCAGAGCATGCTCGCGGCCGCCGCTGCCCAACAACAGGATGTCGATGGTTTGAGTGTCCGCCTTCAAGGGTGCCTCCTCTATGGATTAGCGGCCCGCTCCGCGCGAGCCCTTTGCAAGCAAATATACCCCTCGGCCGCCCGCTTGGGCTGCAAAGGGGTATATCGCAATAACCGAATAGTGCCGATTACTTCCAGAATCGGTTGATGATCTGCTCGCGACCGGCGCCGACGCCAATGAACGTCACGCGGGTGTGTGCCAGATCCTCGATAAATGCCACGTAGTCCTGAGCCTCCTGCGGTAGCTCGTCAAAGCTGCGGCAACCGGTGATGTCGCACTTCCAGCCCGGGAGCTCCTCGTAGATGGGCTTGGCATGCTCAAAGCGCACCTGGTGCTCAGGCACGCTCGTGTAACGCTCGCCGTCAACGTCGTAGGCAACGCACACCTTAATGGTGTCGAAGACCGAAAGCACGTCGAGCTTGGTCATGGCGATGTCGGTGAGGCCGTTGACGCGCGAGGCATAGTTGGCGATGGGGCCATCGAACCAACCGCAGCGACGACGACGGCCGGTAGTCACGCCGTACTCGTGGCCCTCCTCGGTCAGCGTGTGGCCGGCCTCGGACTCATAGGAAAGCTCGGTGGGCATGGGGCCCGAACCGACACGGGTGATATAGGCCTTCATGACGCCCAGCACGCGGTCGACATTCTTCATACCGACGCCGGAGCCGGTGATGGCGCCGCCAGCGGTGCAGTTAGAAGACGTCACGTACGGATAGGTGCCGTGGTCGATGTCGAGCAGCGTCGCCTGGGCGCCCTCGAACAGCAGGTCCTTGCCCTCGTCGATCATGTTGTTGAGCAGCAGGCTCGTCTCGGTGATGTAGGGGCGCAGGCGCTCGGCCATGGGCAGGTACTCGTCGCAGATCTGGTCCACGGTGTAGGTGGGCAGGTGGTAGATGAGCTCCAGCTCGGGATTCACGCGGGCAAGAGCGGTCTCCAGCTTGTCGCGGAACAGCGCCTCGTCCAGCATGTCCTGCATGCGCAGGCCGATGCGGGCCATCTTGTCCTGGTAGCACGGACCGATGCCGCGCTTGGTGGTACCAATGTTCTTCTTGCCGAGCTTCTGCTCAAAAGCACCATCCAGATCGATGTGGTACGGCATGATAATGTGCGCGTTGCCACTGATCTTGAGGTTCTTGGTGGTGATGCCGTCGGCCTCGAACATGTCAATCTCCTCAAGGACAACCTTGGGGTTGACGACGCAGCCGTTACCGATCACCGACATATGGTCGGAATACATGATGCCGGAGGGCACCTGGTGCAGGCCGTACTTCTTGCCGTTGACGACGATGGTGTGGCCGGCGTTATTACCGCCCGAATAGCGCACGACGGCATCGAAGTCGCCGGCGACCAGGTCGCAGATCTTACCCTTGCCCTCATCGCCCCACTGGGCACCGACCAAAACGGTTGACGGCATGTTTACTCCTTACATTCATGGACTGTCTACGCGCCACGCCGGCACGCAGAAGCACAAAACATTCCCAGTATACCCGTGCAACGGGCGCCTGTCCTACTCCTCGGTATGCGCCCCATCAAGCTCATAGAACTTGGTGGATGCCGGCAGGAACATCAGGTCGACATCACCGATCGGGCCCGAACGGTTCTTGGCCACGACGATACGCGTAACGCCCTCGTCGGGTCGATCGTCACGCGAGGCCTCAGCCTCATCGGCGGAGCGGTCCAAGAACATAACGATGTCGGCGTCCTGCTCGATGGAGCCCGATTCACGCAGGTCGGACAGCTGCGGGCGCTTGCCGGTACGGGACTCGACCTGACGCGACAGCTGCGACAGCGCGATCAAAGGAATCTTGAGCTCCTTGGCCATGATCTTTAAACCACGCGACATCTCGGAGACCTCGACGGTACGGCTCTCGGAGCGACGTCCCGGCGGAGGACTCACCAGCTGCAGGTAGTCCAGGATAATGATGGCCTTCTCCTTGTTGTGGAGCATGCGGCGGCTCTTGGCGCGAATCTCGGTCACCGTGGTGCCGGGCGTATCGTCAATCAGAATGTCGAGCTTAGACAAGGTCTGCGTGGCCTCGTTGATATTGGCCCACTGTTCGGGACTAATGCGGCCCGTACGGAAGTCGCTGATCGAGATCATGGCATAGGCGCAAATCAGGCGCTGGGCAATTTCCTTGCCCGACATCTCCAGCGAAAAGAAGCCGACGGTATAGCCCGCAGCGGCGGCGTTGAGCGCTAGGTTCAGAGCGAACGACGTCTTACCCACGGCAGGGCGGGCGCCGATAATGATGAGCTGGCCCTCGCGGAAACCCATAAGCATGCGGTCGAGCGACGGGAAGCCGGTGGGCACGCCCGCGGCCTGTCCGCCGGCCTTACACACTTCCTCGGCCTCGTTATAGGCCTCGACCATAAACTCGGTCAGTGTCTTATAGCTCGACTTGACCTCGCGCGCCGTGACCTTGAGCAGCTTGCTCTCGGCCAGCTCCACGACCTCTTTGGTGTCGGTAGGGGCGTTGTAGGCCAGCGCGTTGATCTCGTTGGTGGCACCGATCAGCTCGCGCAGCATCGAGTCGCGACGGACGATGGCGGCATGGTGCTGCCAGTTCACGAGCGACAGGGTCTGACCCATCAGCTCCAAAATGTAGGCCTCGCCGCCCACGGCATCAAGCTTGTTAATGCTGCGCAGGTAATCGATCAGCGAGATAGAGTCGATGGGAATGCGGCTGTTGTACATATCGACCATCGCGGTGTAGATGGTCTTATGAATGGGCCGGTAGAAGTCATCGGGCTGCAGCTCGACCTGGGCCTCCTCGACCACCTCGGGCGACAGCAGCATGGCGGCCAGTACGTTGGCCTCTGCATCTTGGTTTTGAGGAAGACCCAATTTGGAACCGCGGTCCTCAACCGTCAGCCCCATCTCCCTTTCGTCATATGCCATGAGCATCCTCATTCATATCGCTTGCGAGCATCCATAGTATCAGCCACGGTCCCAAAACGGGCCGCGCCCCGGCAATCATCACCGAACGAAACGGATGAACGGTCCCGTATATAGGACTTCGACGCACCGTTCACCATGACACTCACTCAGCGCAAAAAACAAAAGGGCGCCCTGGTCTCCCAGAGCTCCCTTCTTAGAACAAGATTGTTGCGTTGCAGCAAATGCTACTCGGCAGCAGCCTCAGTCTCGACCTCGGCGGTCTCGGCCTCGGAGACCTCAGCGGCCTCCTCGACCTCAGCCTCGGCAGCGAGCTCCTCGGCGGTAACGCCAACGAGAACGACAACCTCGGCCTTGATCTCGCGGTACAGCGAGATGGCAACGGTGTGGGCACCGGCAACCTTGATGGGCTTACCGAGCTCGACGCGCTTGCGGTCGATGTCCATACCGAGCTGAGCCTTGATGGCGTCAGCGATCATAGCGGCGGTAACGGAGCCAAAGAGGATGCCCTCGTCGCCGACCTTGACGTCAACGGTGACCGTCTTGCCCTCGAAGGCAGCCTTGGTCTCGTTGGCGGTAGCCAGACGGACGGCCTCGCGCTTGGCGATGTTGTTGCGACGCTCGTCAAGCTGCTTGAGGTTGCCCTTGGTGGCGGCAACAGCGAGCTTCTTGGGGAACAGGAAGTTCTCAGCGTAACCCTGAGCGACCTCTACGACGTCACCCTCGCCGCCCTTGCCCTTGATCTCATCGAGAAGAATAACCTTCATGATGCGTCTCCCTTCTTAGCCGCGGTCGCGGTTGCCACGAGAGGAAACCACGGGGACGGTGTACGGCAGGAGAGCCATCTCGCGGGCGCGCTTGATGGCGTTGGCGATGTCATGCTGATGCTGCGTGCAAGCGCCAGTGACGCGACGGGGCTTGATCTTGCCACGGTCGGTCATGTACTTACGGAGAAGCTGAGTGTCCTTATAGTCGATGAACTCAGTGTTCTCCTTGCAGAACTGGCAGTACTTACGACGCGGCTGACGTGCAGAAAAATCATTAGCCATGTCAAAATACCTTTCGTTTGGCAACTTCGGTGAACCGAAGCCGCCTCTCACTCAAAAATAGGTGAACAGCCCTTAAAACGGGATGTCCTCATCGTAGACGTCGACCGCGGGCGGCGTAGCCACCGGTGCGGCAGGACGTGCTGCGGGCGCGGGGGCTGCGGGGGCGTAACCGCCCTGATCGTAGCCACCCTGGCCACCACGGGAGCTCATAAACTCGATCTCATCGACGATGACCTCAAGCTTGCTCCGGCGCTGGCCGTCGCGCTCCCAAGAGCTGTAGCGCAGCTTGCCCTCGATCGCGACCTTGTTTCCCTTTGCCAGGAAACGGCTCACGGCCTCGGCGCGCGTGCCGAACATGGTGCAGTCGACAAAGTTGGGATAGTCCTCCCACTCGCCAGTCTGCGGGTTGCGGCGACGATCGTTCACGGCGACGCCAAAGGACAGAACCTGGGTTCCGCCGGCGGTGGCGCGCAGCTCGGGATCACGCGTGAGGTTACCGGTGATGTTCACTCGATTGATGCTCATAACTCACTACTTCCTCTTGGGGCACAAGCCCAGTCCAAAACGACAGTCTTACTCCTGGTCGTCGCGACGGACGATCATGTGGCGGACCACAGCGTCGGTGATGCGCAGGACGCGATCAAGCTCGGCGATCTGGGTAGGATCTGCGTGGAAGTTGATGAGGGTGTAGTCACCATCGGTGAGGTCGTTGATCTCGTAGGCGAGCTTGCGCTTGCCCCACTCGTCAACGGAGTCGACCTTGCCAGCGCCCTCAGCGATCGTGGTATCGATACGCTTCATAACAGCGAGACGAGTCTCGGGGTCGAGCGACGGGTCAACAAAGAACAGCAGTTCATAAGCCTTCATATTGTCACCTCCTCTGGGCAAATGTGGCTTCAGGTCGTGAAGGTGCGCCTGAAGCAGGAAAAGACTTGGTAATAATATCTTTCAACCTCCCAGGCTGCAAGAATATGCAGCTACAACCTCATGACCTCCACATATGTCCATACTCACACGGCACTTCATGCGTCTTCCAACCAAATGCTGACCAAATGCTTGACGGATCTGTGGACAAGATACGGCGCTGCGGGGACAAGGCAAATCAACCCGCAGGTCAGCAATTGCAAGGCTGTGGTCGCGAAATGCATACCAGTGGTTCACAACACCGTTCAAAGATTTTTATAATTGGTGCCACGTCGTTTATAAATTCTTATTTTGAACAATTCGCTGCATGCAGCCATGCTGGTCAGAGACCGTTTTTGGCCTCCTAGATCCCGCCACGAAGCCAAGCGTTTCAAAAAATGCCAACTTTTCTGTTTGCACTTTGCGATTCCTCGTGTATACTGACTTTCGCATTTAACGGAGAGTTGTCCGAGTGGCCGAAGGAGCACGATTGGAAATCGTGTAGGCGTCAAAAGCGTCTCCAGGGTTCAAATCCCTGACTCTCCGCCAGTTAATTCCAAAGCAGGCCTTCGAGCCTGCTTTGTTTTTACCCCACGCGGAGGGGTGGCAGAGTGGTTGAATGCGGCGGTCTCGAAAACCGTTTGGCCTGTATAAGGTCACGAGGGTTCGAATCCCTCCTCCTCCGCCATTTTGGTTGAGAAAGCTCCCGGGAATGGGAGCTTTTTTGTTTTGAGTCCCTAACAAGCAAATACGGCGCAGAAGGAGGGATTCGAACCCGCCCCTCCCTCAAAACATGTACGTCACCCTCCAAAACCGACATTTTTCGACATCTTTGAAGGCTGATGTACATGTTTGCATATCGCACTCGGCGCACGATCGGCCGTTTTGCCAGCATTCGGTATATTTCCTCACTTCAACGGACATAAGGACTGCATATCGGCATAAAGCGAGAGGTCCCCAATGGATACTCCTGTTCTCATTACGCATAAAACCGCATGGCTCGTCCATCATGCGCCACAAGACCTGGTTCAAGCGATCGCGCAACACGACTACCAGATAGGCGCAAGAGGCCTCTCCACCCAGCAACGTATCACGCGCATTCGACAGGCTCTTACCGACTGCGGTATTCCCACTAGCATGCTTGAGACTATCGATATCTCCGTTGTATTTGCCTTCGAGCGAATCCGCGCCAACGGTGTAAATTGCCACGTTCTTGGCCAAAATCTACCCTACGACCATATTGACGAGCTGTCCCCTGGTATTTTTATCACCGACGAAGCCCTTACCTTCGTATTCGCTGCCGAGTGGATGGACAGAATCGAATACCTCGAATACGGCTACGAAGTTTGCGGTGATTATCGCATGGGGCTCAATCCCGATGGCCCCTACACCGATCAACCAGCTACCGCTTCCAAGAACGAAATTGTCGATCTGCTCGATCGGCACCCCGGCAAACCCGGTGCCACACGCGCCCGACTCGCGCTCAGGCATATCTACGACCACTCAGCCTCACCCATGGAGACCGCATCCGCTATCGCCCTTTCACTTCCGACGAGCGAAGGCGGCGTTGGCATCCGAGGTGTCGAACTCAACAAGCCGCTCGAAATCCCTAAACGACTTTGGCATTGCACCAAAGCTCGAACGCTCAAAATCGACGCTCTTGTTACCTATAAGCGCAGAGAGCTCGGCATCGAATATAAGGGCGGCTTTCACGACGAGGCCGAACGCAAGGGAGCAGATGCGGAGCGAGAGGCCGTACTCGCCCAAATGGGCTATCGCATCGTCACGCTCACCTCAACGCAATTTGCCAGCCAACTCGCTTTCCACCGTGCCATGAACAATATCCGCGAAGCACTCGGCATGCCTCGTTGCGTAGATGCCGAGTATCAGCGAAAGCAAAACGAACTGCGCAAGGTGCTTATCCGCAACTGGAAGAGCAATCAAGCCGAAGAGTCGCCTTCTGAGTAACGACGAACCCACTCACCCCGCGCTTTCCCCAAACATGTACACCACCCTCCAAAACCGACATTTTTCGACATCTTTGGAGGCTGATGTACATGCTTGGAACCTATGACCGTACCCAGTCCCGACCGTTTGCCGAGCAATAGGGTCGCAATCGGCGCCGAACATGTACTATGTACGGGCATTGTTCAAACCCGTAACTCAAAGGACCCCATCTTGCCCGTCGTCGCCGCTATAACCGTTACTTCACATGCCTCGGATGCCATGGTCGCTATCCCCTTTTGGCTCGAGATGTTCGCCGTTGTCGCTGCATCGATCTCGGGCGTGCTGGTTGCGCGCGAGCATAAGCTCGACCTGGTGGGCGCGGTCGCGCTCGCGGTGGTCTGCGGTCTGGGCGGCGGTCTTTTGCGCGATATGACGCTGCAAGTCGGCAACGTCTACATCCTCAACCAGCCGATGGCACTCCCGCTTTCCATTGCCACGGCGGCCATCATCTACATCTTCCCGGCAATCGTCGATAAACCCGAGAAACTCATCCCATTGCTCGACATCATCTCGGTCGGCATCTACGCCGCCACTGGGGCGGACAAAGCACTGGTTTATGGCTTTGCGCCGGCCGTATGCATCATGATGGGCTTTTTCACCGCGGTGGGTGGCGGCATGCTGCGCGACGGCTTTATGGGTGTGGTGCCGGGCATTTTCCAGCGCACCAATTTCTACGCCATCGCCGCCATCGCCGGCTCGGCAAGCTATGTGTGTCTCGTTATGAGCGGCATCATGAGCAATGTCGCCGCACTGGTCGTATGTGTCGCGGTGACCATGGGTCTGCGCTGGCTCTCGCTGCGCTTTGACATCAAAAGCCCCACCGAAGAAGACATCGCGCGCTTCTTGCATCGCAAAAAATAGCTAGCGCGGACTCGTCCCCGAAATGCAACTGAGAGGTTCTTTTAGAGCGCCCGCGCGTTGGGTACCCTGTTAGATACATGTCGAGTATCTAACGAAGGATTCACTATGCCTTGCAACCTAAAACCGTCGTCCCGATGCCGCAAAACGCGTGGCCGCATCGCCCTCCTATTCGCACTGATTTCACTTGCGCTGACCGCGCTTCCCACGACGTCGTTCGCCGGTACAGACACCGCGGGCAACGTGCTCGCAACCGAAGTTGACTCAAATCCGTCTGGCGTCGAAAGCGACCTGTACTGGGCCGGCCAAAGCCTTAACCTAGACGACGCTTCCATCGGCCGCGATATTATCGCGGCAGGCGAGAGCTTGTCGATTCGCGACTGCACTGTAGGCGGAGCCGTTCGCCTGGCGGCGCGTACCATCGACATCTCCAAAACAGCAATCGATGGCAGCGTAACGGTAGCCGGTCAACACGTCGTGCTCAACACCGGTAGCGCCGCCAACTGTTTTTACGCGGTGGGCGAGACGGTTGCCCTGCGCGGCTCTGCCAAGTCGGCAGCACTTGCAGGCGATACGGTGACCATCGACGGCACCGTCGAGGGCGATGTCGAGGTTTGGGCCGATAAGCTCATCCTGGGTAAAAACGCCCGCATTACCGGCACCGTGAACGCGCATGTTTCCGAGGACCCCGAGCGCGCCGCAGGAGCCGAGGTCGGCGCGCTCAAGATCGACCGCACCGAGAACGAAGATACTTCCACCATTAACGATGTCATCGGCGGCATCGTCGCCGCGGCGCTCTCGACCTGCTTTGCCGCTCTGCTGCTCGAGCTCGTCTTTCCGCGAGCGACCGCCAGCGCCGCCGGAATGCTCCACCAGCACCCCACGCCCCTGTGGGTGAGCGGTCTTTTGGGTACGGTAGCCATTGTCCCTGCCGTATTGTTGCTGATTATCTCTATCGCCGGCCTGTCGCTTGCCGGAGCCCTCATGTGCGCCGTGATCGGCGTCGCGCTGGTCTCCACCGCCTTTGCGGGATGCGCGATCGCTCGCATGGTCGGACATAACCAGAACCGCTACGCCATGGCAGCCGTCGGCGGTGTGGCCGCAGGCGCTCTCACAGGACTTCCCCTCATCGGCGGCTTCATCAGCGGCGTGGCCTTTGTCTTTATGCTCGGCTACGTTATCCAGATCATCCGGCGCAACGCCCACCTCAAGCCGCAGCAGGCCGCCAACACCCCGAGCCTTCCCTCCGCCTAGCCGCTAACCACCACAAAAGGGCCAGGCACCTTTGTGGTGGTGCAAAGCAACCTGACCCCATTGCACCAAAAAGGGCACCGACCATTGCGGTCGGCGCCCTTTCTTGTTAATCGCTATAAAGCTCAGTGCTTATTTGTTGACCTGGCCGGCGCGGACGGCAGCCTTCTTGCGGTCGGTGGCGTTGAGCAGACGCTTGCGCAGGCGGATGTTCTTGGGAGTAATCTCGACCAGCTCGTCGTCGGCGATGTACTCCAGCGCCTCCTCGAGCGAGAAGGTGCGGGGCGGCACCAGCTGGACGGAGATATCGGAGGTCGAGGAACGCTGGTTGCCCAGGTTCTTGGTACGGGCGATGTTGACGACCATGTCGCCGGCCTTGCTGCGCTCGCCCACGATCATGCCCTCGTAGCACTCGGTGCCCGGCTCAACAAACAGCTGGCCGCGCTCCTGCAGCGTGCCCAGAGCGTAGGCGACGGCCTTCTCGGTGGTCATGGAGATCATGGCACCATTCCGGCGGTTGCCGATCTCGCCGGCGTAAGGACCATACTCCAGGAAGGTGTGGTAGAACACGCCCTCGCCGTGAGTGACGTTCATAATGCGGTTCTTAAGACCCATGATGCCACGCGTCGGGATCTTAAACTCAAGGTGCGTCACGATGCCCGAGGTGTCCATGCTCGTCATGATGCCACCGGAGGTACCGAAGACCTCGACGACCTTGCCCGAGTACTCGTCCGGGCACTCGACGACGGCCTGCTCGACAGGCTCCAGCTTGTTACCGTTCTCGTCCTTCTTAAACAGAACGCGGGGACGACCGACCTGGAACTCAAAGCCCTCGCGGCGCATGGACTCCATCAGGACGGACAGGTGCAGAATGCCGCGGCCAGAGACCTCGACGCCGCTCTTGTCCTCGAGCTCCTCGATCTTCATGGTCACGTTGTTCTCGGCCTCGTTGAACAGGCGCTCCTTAAGCTGACGGGCGCCCACGATGTCGCCGTCACGGCCGACGAGCGGGGAGGTCGAAGCCTCAAAGACGATGGACAGGGTCGGCGGGTCGATCTCGATGGGCTCGAGCTCGACGGGGTTCTCGGGGTCGGTGTAGACATCGCCGATATCGGTGCGGTCAATACCCACGACGGCGGCGATATCGCCGGCGCCGACTTCCTGGCACTCGGTGCGGCCCAGGTAGTCGAAGGTAAAGAGCTGCTTGACGGTAGCGGTGGCGCTGGAGCCGTCGTTCTTCACGACCAGAATCTGATCGCCCTGGTGAATGGCGCCGGAGTACACGCGACCGATACCGATGCGGCCAACGAAGTTGGAGTGGTCGATGGTCACGCACTGCATGGCCAGCGGGGCATTCTCGTCAACCTCGGGCGCGGGCATGTCGTCGATGATCATATCGAGCAGCGGATACATGTCCATGTTGCCGTCGTTGGGGTCAAGGCGGGCAAAGCCATTCATGGCGCTGGCATAGACCACGTGCTCCATGGCGAACTCAAGCTGGTCGTCGGTGGCGCCCAGGTCGGCCATAAGGTCCAGGCAGTCGTTGTAGGCCTTCTCGGGGTTGGCACCTGGACGATCGATCTTGTTGATGACGATCATGATCTTGAGGCCGGTGTCGATAGCGTGACGCAGCACGAAGCGGGTCTGGGGCATGGGACCCTCAAAGGCATCGACCAGCAGCAGGGCGCCGTCGGCCATACGCAGCACGCGCTCGACCTCGCCGCCAAAGTCGGCGTGGCCCGGGGTGTCGATGACGTTGATCTTGACGTCCTTGTACTCGATAGAGATGTTCTTGGCGAGAATCGTGATGCCGCGCTCGCGCTCCTGGTCGTTAGAGTCCAGGACGCGGTCCTCGACCTGTTGGTTGGCACGGAAGGCGTCCGTGGCACGCAGGAGCTTATCGACCATCGTCGTCTTGCCGTGGTCGACGTGGGCGATGATGGCGATGTTCCTCAGATTGTCTACGCGCATGTAGTTCCCCTATCTTCTATCCATATACAAACGGCACACGTATGCGGCCCGCCCAGCAACACAACGCTCAGCGGGAATATTGAGCCTTTTACCGAAAACTCGTTTATTTTAGCGATTTTAGATGAGAGGGGTTTCCTCACCTGCAGGTTCAGGGTCGCTCCACATAAAACCATCGCCGGCGCCCATGCCCTCATACAGCACATATGCCGAAAAGCCGCTCTCGAGCGTCGTCTCAAAGAAGCTCACGAGCAGAGCGTCGTGATAGCCACCGTCAATCTCGACACAGCCGGTGTAGCCGATGGCATAGCGGGCGATGCGGCCCAGGCCCTCGTCCTTAAGACCCATCTTGTGCTCGGAGATAAAGTTGGTGGCGGCCTCGAGGCACGCCTCCTCGCCATCCTCGTCGAGCGCGGCCAGATAGCGGTTGGAAGCAGCGTCCTCGATCGCCACAACTACGCCCGGATTCTCGCCGGCGGCAAGGTCGTCCAAGAACGCGCCAATCAGGTCACACACCATGGCGTCGAGCTCGGCGGAGACGTTACCGGCGTCCTGCATATCCTGTGCCATCTCTAGACCTTCCCATCGAATCCGGCGTCGTTACAGTTCTTGTGCCTCGGCAGCGATCTTGGCGGCAGCGTCGCGGGCGCGCATCATATCCATCGCGCGCTTGTCGAGTACCTTGATCTGGTTGGTCAGCATGACTGCATCGACCACACCCCAGATTACCAAGCCTGTTGAAATCGAAAACCCAAGCGCACCAACTGTACCACGAAGACGAGAACAGATTACCGCGACAAGGGCGGAGATGATAACCATCTTGATATAGGAGCCGCGGCGCTCGCGAAGCGTGCGGGCCTGCGTCACATAGGCGATGCGAGCCGCCTCGGATGCCTCCGAGCGCATCTGGGCTTCACGCGCGATGGCGGCCGCTTCAGCTGATACGCGGGTACCCATCAGCGACCTCTCCGCTCGCGTGCCAGACATTTAGAAATCATCGGGGGAGAGCGTATGGACGAACTCGTCGAACTTCTCGAACTCCTGCTCGTCGTCAACTTCCTCGGCATGGGCAGAAACGGTACCCAGACGATTCATGATGTCGTCCTCCACGAACATGGGGGCATTGCTGCGCACGGCAAGGGCAATGGCGTCACTGGGGCGGGCGTCAATCTTGCGCTCGTCGCCATCGACCAGCACGACAATCGTCGCATAGAACACCGGCGGCTCGGCACGAACGATCTCGATGCGCTCGAGCTTGGCACCCAGGGCATCGACGGTGTCAAGCAGCAGGTCATGCGTTATCGGGCGCTCGGCGCGACCGCTATCGATACCACGGCTAATGGCCGCGGCCTCAAACGAGCCGGTCTGAATGGAAAGCGAACGCAGGGGCGCCGTCGAATCCGACTTGCCGCAGCGCTCACGAAGCACGATAAGCGATGGCACGGGACCGGCGGCCATGACGATGGTCTCTATGTCGACACGAACCATGGAACACCTCCGGTACGTAGCGGTTAACACACGGCAGGGTCGCCGCATT
>CABUMU010000036.1 GCA_902492855.1 uncultured Collinsella sp.
GCTCGATATCGGCACGCGAATACAGACGCGTGTTGCCGCCCGAGCGCTGGGGGTTCACCAGGCCCTTGGACTCGTAGACGCGCAGAGTCTGCGGATGCATGCCGGTCAGCTCGGCCGCCACGCTGATCATGTACAGCGGTTTGTTCCTATTGTCCTCGGCCATGCTACCTGACCCCTTTCCGTCTCGTTATCGTCCATCATAAGCCCGCGGGCGCGGGCGTGCGCCACGACCGCCCTAGTACGTCGCCTTGTAACGGTTGACCTTCTCGCGATAGTCGCGCGTGTCGGCCTCACGCAACTTGGTCATGGCGTCGCGCTCATCATCGGATAGGTTCGTGGGGACCTGCACCTTGATCTCGACGAGCAGCGCGCCCGTACGGCCACGGTGCTTAACGTCGGGCGCACCCATCTCCTTAAAGCGGAACTTCTTTCCCGTCTGGGTGCCAGCGGGCACCTTCAGACGAACCGTCGCGCCGCCGGGCGTGGGCACGTCCACCGTGCAGCCGAGCGCCGCCTCGTAGACCGAGACCGGTACCTCCATGGTCACATCGGCGCCCTTGCGCTTAAACAGCGGGTGCTCCTCCACATGCGTGGTCACGACCAGGTCGCCGCGCTCGCCGCCGGCAACGCCATACTCGCCGCGACGCTTGTAGCGTAGCTTGCCGCCGTCGACCGCGCCCGCGGGCACCGAGACCGTAATGGTCTGCTGCTCGCCTGTCGAGGGAATGCGATAGGTGACCTTGTGCGTCACGCCGCGAAACGCGTCCTCGGCCGTCACATCGACGGTCAACGACAGGTCGCCGCCCTTGCGAGCGCGGCTGCGGCCAGCGCCGGCACCGGCAGCGCCCGCAGCCCCGGCAAAGCCCGAGCCCCAATCGCTGCCCCAGGCGCCGTTGCCGCTAAAGATGCTGTCGAAGATGTCGCCCCAGCCGCTGGCACCCGCGCCGGCACCGTAGCCGCCGCCATACGCGCCGCCTGCGCCCGGCATGCCGCCAAACATGAGCATCTGGTCGTACTCTTTGCGCTTCTTCTCGTCCGAAAGCGTCTCGTAGGCCTCGCTGATCTCCTTGAACTTGGCCTCGTCGCCGCCGGCATCGGGGTGATATTTTTGCGCGAGCTTGCGAAACGCACTCTTGATCTCTTTGTCGGAGGCGCTCTTGGATACGCCCAGGATGTCATAGAAGGTTTTGCCTGCAGCCATCGTAGCTCCTCTCCTGTTACGTCCGCCGCCCATGCAGACGACGGCTCATGCTTTCATATGGCACTAGGCCAGAAAGGGCCCCGGGTGTTGCCCCGGGGCCCTTCTCAATTACTCCTCGGTGCTCTCGGCCGTATCGGCCGCAGCATCCTCGGGCGCCGCTTCGGGCTCCGGTGCGGGGCGCTTCTCGCCACCGTAGGTCACCGTCACCATCGCGGAACGCAGGATGCGATCCGCCATGCGGTAGCCCTTCTGGTACACATCGTTGACGGTCTCGTCGTACTGCGATGCGTCCTCGACGCGACCCACAGCCTGGTGCTCGAGCGGATCGAACGCCTCGCCCTTGGGGTCGATGGGCTCAACGCCCTCATGCGCAAACACGTCGAGCAGCTTGGCATGTACCGCGTCAACGCCATCGACGAACTGCTTAAAGTCGTCAGAAAGCTCTTGGCTGCGGGCATGGTCGATCGCGCGCTCGATATCGTCGATCACCGGCAACAGCGCGGTGACAAGCTTCTCGGTCGCGCGCTCGCGCTCGGCGATGCGCTCGTTGGCGGTGCGGCGACGGAAGTTCTCCCAGTCGGCCTGCAGACGGGCGGTGCGCTCGGTGGCGTCCTTTGCCTTGTCCTCGGCGGCCTTCTGAGCCTCTGCCGCAGCATCGAGCTCATTGCGCACGTCGGCAAGCTCTTTCTGAGCCTGCTCGAACTTGAGCTTAAAGTCGTTGTCGGCGGCTTCTTCACCGGCGCGGATAGCGGCTTCCACCATCTCGTCCTCGGTCATCGTCGCCTCCTTGTTGGAATCCTCTACTTGGTTCTCGGCAGCCTCGGCGGCCGGGGCCTCGTTGGCCTCGGTAACGTCTGCGGCCTCTACGGGAATCTTCACGTCCTTCTCCTCAGAGTCAACGGGGGCGGCGCCAGCGGCGGCCGCCTCCGTGCGAGCTTTACGGGCGGACATGATTATTTGTCCTCGTCGTCCACAACCTCGTAGTCGGCGTCGACGACGTCATCGTCGGCAGGCTGGGCGCCGGCGGCACCGTCGGTCTGCTGCTGAGCGTCGGCGTAGACAACCTGGGCCAGCTCGTAGGCCACGGACTGCAGGGACTCGCCGGCGGCCTTGATGGCCTCGACGTCAGAGCCCTCGAGCGCCTTCTTGGCGTCGGCGATAGCGGCCTCGGCCTTGGACTTCACGTCGGCGGAAACCTTGTCGCCCAGCTCGTTGAGGGTCTGCTCGGTGGAGTAGCACAGGCTGTCGGTCTGGTTGCGGACCTCGACCTCTTCCTTCTGCTTCTTGTCCTCCTCGGCATGAGCCTCGGCGTCCTTGACCATACGATCGACTTCGTCGTCGGAAAGCGCGGTGGAGCCGGAAATGGTGATCTGCTGCTCCTTGCCGGTGCCCTTGTCCTTAGCGGAGACCTTGACGATGCCGTTGGCGTCGATGTCGAACGTGACCTCGATCTGCGGCACGCCGCGGCGGGCAGCCGGAATGCCGGTCAGCTGGAACTTACCGAGCGACTTGTTGTCGCGGGCAAGCTCGCGCTCGCCCTGGAGCACGTTGATCTCGACGCTGGTCTGGTTGTCGGCAGCGGTGGAGTAGACCTCGGTCTTGGAGGTCGGGATCGTGGTGTTGCGGTCGATCATCTTGGTCATGATGCCGCCCATGGTCTCGACGCCCAGCGACAGCGGGGTAACGTCGAGCAGCAGGATGCCCTCGACGTCGCCGGTGAGCACGCCGCCCTGGACGGCAGCACCGTCGGCAACGACCTCGTCGGGGTTCACGGACATGTTGGGCTGCTTGCCGGTCATGGTCTTGACGAGCTCCTGGACAGCGGGCATACGGGTGGAGCCGCCGACGAGGATGACCTCGGTCAAATCGGAGAGCTTGAGCTTAGCGTCGCGCAGGGCGTTGGTGACAGGCTGCTTGCAGCGCTCGAGCAGGTCGCGGGTGATCTTCTCGAACTCGGCGCGGGTCAGCGTGTAGTTGAGGTGCAGCGGGCCGGACTGGTTCATGGTAATGAACGGCAGGTTGATGGTGGTCTGCTGGGCGGCGGAGAGCTCCTTCTTGGCGTTCTCGGCGGCCTCCTTCAGACGCTGCAGGGCCATGGGGTCCTGACGCAGGTCGACACCGTTCTCCTGCTGGAACTTATCGGCCATCCAATCGATGACGCGCTGATCCCAGTCGTCGCCGCCCAGGTGGTTATCGCCCGAGGTGGACAGAACCTCAAACACGCCGTCGGCGAGGTCGAGGATGGAGACGTCGAAGGTGCCGCCGCCCAGGTCGAAGACCAGGATGCGCTGGTCGGTGCCCTGCTTGTCCAGGCCATAGGCAAGAGCAGCAGCGGTCGGCTCGTTGACGATACGCTTGACGTTGAGGCCAGCGATCTTGCCGGCGTCCTTGGTGGCCTGACGCTGGGCGTCGTTGAAGTAGGCCGGGACGGTGATGACGGCGTCGGTGACGGTCTCGCCCAGATACTTCTCGGCGTCGGCCTTCATCTTCGCGAGCGTCATGGCGCTCACCTGCTCGGCGGTGTAATCCTTGCCCTCGATGTCGACGACGGCACGGCCACCCTGGCCCTCCTTGACCTCATACGGCACGGTCTTGATCTCGGAGGTGCACTCGGAGTACTTGCGGCCCATGAAGCGCTTGATGGAGAACACGGTGTTCTTGGGGTTGGTGACAGCCTGGTTCTTAGCGGCCTTACCCACGACGCGGTCGCCGTCGGCACGGAAGCCCACGACGGACGGGGTGGTGCGGTCGCCCTCGGCGTTCACGATAATGGTCGGAGAACCGCCCTCGAGGACGGCCATAGCGGAGTTAGTAGTACCAAGGTCGATACCAAGAATCTTACTCATTAGAAATTCCCTCTCTCTTTTGCGTTCGCGCCGCCTCGACGATCTGTCGCGCGGCGCTTCGGCTTGTCTTTCAGGATGTAGTGTATCCCCTTATGGGCCGGAATATACAAAATCTAAGTCAATTCATATAAGATTTCTTATTGCTGAGAGTTTAGGTTCTTAAATGCGCAGGTAGACGCACTGTTTGAGTTCTCGGCAAATCTATCGAGATCTATGTAGAGATGGCTGAGGTTTGCGTCCGGGGGTGCCTGGGGGCCGTCTTGCGGAAAGCTCATCCCGGTTTGAGCGTGGATTCCGGGTCGCAGTTTCCGTCTGAAGGCTCAACCGGAAACCGTATCCCGTTTTGAGAGCTGATACCGGCTCGCATTTTCCGCTAGCGGGCCTAACCGGAAACTGCAACCCGTTTTTCGACAAAATAATGGGATGCGGTTTCCGCAAGCACGCTCAATCGCCCTATATTTCAAGTCACCTTTAGCTAACATTTATGCAGCTCAACGGCCCCACCTGCGCGTTTTTTAGTAAACCTTGGCATACTCGGCGAACGGTATGAAGATGCCGGCCAGAGGGTATTGCAAACGGTCGCTCCCGTGGTATGTTTTTGCCCGAATCAAACCGGCGCGCATCGCCTGTAGCGTCGGTCAACAGAGAGGAAACTACCATGGCTCATCCCGTAATTGATGCCGACGAGTGCATCGCTTGTGGCGTTTGCGTCGACTCCTGCCCCGCTGGCGTTCTGGAACTCCAGGACGTCGCTACCGTCGCTGACGAGGACTCCTGCGTCGCCTGTGGCGCTTGCCAGGACGCTTGCCCCGCTGGCGCGATCACCGAGATCGTCGAGGAGTAACAACTCCCCACTTGCACACTCAAAAGTACACCGTGCACAAAAAGGAGGCCTCCGCATCGCCGCGGAGGCCTCCTTTTGCATTCGTCGTTACTAGGACAGGTCATCTTCGTAGGGCATCAGGTCTGCTAGGTAGCCTTTCTCCTTGAGCATCGCCTCGATCTCGTCGAGGGTTTGCTCGTCCTCCGCCGCGATGCGATGGAAGTGATAGCCGCTTGTCACCGTCAGCAGTGGAAAACTCTTGCCGCTGGCAATACCCTCCAGATAGCGCTCGATATCGCGACGGTTGCGAATGTCCAGATCGGCTGTGATCTTGCCATACACGCGGTGATTGACGATCACGTTGAGAACGGCGCCTCCGGCGTCGACGATGCTCGTGAGCTCGTCACTTGCCTGCTCCACGCTATGGTGCACCTTGACCACGCGCGTGGGAACAGCCGGGCTGCCCGCCGCCTCCTGCAGCACGTAGCCGCGATTGGTGGCCACGATATCGTGCCCATCGGCGCGCAGCAGGGCGATGTCTTGCACGACAATCTGGCGGCTCACACCCACCTCACGAGCAAGCGCACTGCCCGAAACGGGCTCCTTGGCTCGCTCGAGCACGCCTATGATGGCACGGCGACGCTCGCGGGCGTCCATTATTTACCGTCCAGCAGACGCAGGTGCTTAAGCGAGAGGTCGAGAATCGGCGCAGAGTGCGTCAGCGCCCCCGAGCTAATAAAGTCAACGCCCAGGTCGGCGAGCGCGCGGATATTGCTGGCGTCCACGTTGCCCGAGCACTCGGTCTTGGCACGGCCGGCGATAAGCTCAATCGCGGCAGCCATGTCGTCGTGGGTCATGTTGTCGAACATGATGATGTCGGCGCCGGCCTCCACAGCCTCGCGCACCATGTCCAGGTTCTCGCACTCAATCTCGACCGTCGCGGTAAACGACGCATGGGCGCGCGCCATCTCGATCGCGCGCGTCACGCCACCGGCGGCATCGATGTGGTTGTCCTTGAGCATGACGGCCGTCGACAGGTTGTAACGGTGGTTGCTACCGCCGCCAATCTCGACCGCGGCCTTCTCGAAGACGCGCATGCCCGGCGTGGTCTTGCGCGTGTCGACAAGCACGGTCTTGGTACCCTCGAGCACCGCAGCCATCTGGTGCGTATAGGTAGCGATACCGCTCATGCGCTGCAGGTAGTTGAGCGCCACGCGCTCGCCCGAAAGCAGCACGCGCGCATCGCCGCGCACCTGCCCTACGTGGTCGCCGGCGTGCACCTCGTCGCCATCGGCAACGTCGAGCAGCACCGAGCTCTGCGAATCCAGCAGCTCAAAGGTGCGGGCAAACACATCCAAGCCGGCGATGATGCCGTCGGCCTTGGCGATAAGTTCCACCGTGGCGGGACGCGCCGTGGGGCACACGCTCGCCGTGCTCACATCCTCAAAGGTAATGTCCTCGCGCAGAGCCTGCAGAATCAGATCATCGACGACGAGCTTCATGGTAATGGGATTCATGGTCTACTCCTCCACGGCCTGCGTGCCGGCGGCACGGGCCAATTCATCGATTGCCAGGATGTCGGCGCTCAGGGCGCGATGACGGCCATCGAGCGCGGGATCGCCCGCCTGCTCCACAGCCAGCGACTCGCCGGTACGCATGTACCACGCGGCGCGACGACCCCAGACCAGCGCCTCGAGCAGGCTGTTTGATGCAAGGCGGTTCTTGCCGTGAACGCCGTTGCAGGCCGTCTCGCCCGCGGCGTAGAGCTCGGGCATCGAGGTGCGGCCGTCCTTATCGACCCATACGCCGCCCATAAAGTAGTGCTGCGTGGGCGTAACGGGGATGGGCTCGTCCAAGATGTCGCGGCCGTCCTCCAGGCAGCGTGCGCGGATGTTGGCAAAGTGCCCGGTCACCACATCGCGCTCGACGGGGGCAAAGCTCAGCCACTCGTGCTCGGTGCCATCCTGCTTCATCTGCTCGCGAATGGCAGCAGCGACCACATCACGCGGCTGAAGCTCGTCGGTAAAGCGCTCGCCGGCGACGTTGAGCAAAATCGCGCCCTCGCCGCGGCAGCTCTCGCTGATCAGGAAGGTGCGGCCCGGCTGCGGCGAGAACAGCCCCGTGGGGTGGATCTGCACGTAGTCCAGGTGCTCCATCTTAATGCCATGCTCCTGAGCGATGTAGCAGGCATCGCCCGTGAGCTGCGGGTAGTTGGTCGAGTGGTCGTACACGCCACCGATACCGCCCGTTGCCCACAGCGTATGGCGGGCATGGATCTTAAACGGCTTACCGGCACGCACGCCCTCGGCGGCATTTGCCAGCTCGTCGGCGGGGCGAGCTGAATCGTCCTCGTCCACGGCGACGGCGACGACGCCGGTGCACACCGTGGCGCCATCGCGCTCGGCGGTCAGGATGTCGGTCATGGCAACGTGTTCGAGAATCTGCACGTTATCCAGCTTGCGGACAGCCTGGAGCAGCTTGGTCGTAATTTCCTTGCCCGTAATATCGGCATGGAAGGCGATGCGCGGGCGGCTGTGCGCGCCCTCGCGGGTAAAGTCGAGGCTGCCGTCGGCCTTGCGCTCAAAGTCCACGCCCATGGCCAGCAGGTCGTTGATGACCGAACGGCTCGAGCGGATCATGATATCGACGCTCTCGCGACGGTTCTCGTAATGGCCGGCGTGCATGGTGTCCTCAAAGAAGGCATCGTAGTCCGAGCCTTCGGGCAGCACGCAGATTCCGCCCTGTGCGAGCATCGAGTCGCACTCGTCGACAGCACCCTTGGAAAGCATGATCACGCGCGTGCTCGTCGGCAGATTGAGAGCCGCGTACAGGCCCGCCACGCCGCAACCGGCAATGACAACGTCACACTCCATATCGGGGTATTGTTTGGTTTCCACAGGAATCCTCTCCCTTGAATGTGACATAAGGGACCGTCCCTCATGTCACATTGTTCTAGCGCGCCGCGTACTCGAGCATGCGGTCGAGCGTGAGTTTGGCCTGGTCGGCAGCCTCGTCCGACACGCCGATCTGCACCTCGCCCTCGCCCGTCTCCAGGCAGCGCACGAGCTTTTCGAGCGTGATGAGGTCCATGTTGACGCAGGTGGGCTGCACCGCGGGGAAATAGAACTTCTTGCCGGTGCCCTGGCAGCGGCGCTCGAGCTCGTAGAGCACGCCGCGGACCGTCACGATAATGAACTCGCTCGCGTCGGACTCCTCGGCATACTTGATGATGCCGGCGGTGGAGCCGATGTAGTCGGCCTCGGCAAGGACGTCGGCCTTGCACTCAGGATGCGCCAGCACGAGCGCGTCGGGGTGGGCCTCCGTCGCGTCGACGATCTGCTCGACGGTGATGATGTGATGGCGCGGGCAGTAGCCGTTGTTGAGGATGACGTGCTTTTGCGGCACCTGCTCGGCTACGAAGCGGCCCAAGTTTTGGTCGGGAATGAACAGGATATGCTGCTGCGGCAGCTCGGACACGATCTTAACGGCGTTGGAGCTGGTGACGCACACGTCGCTCCAGCTCTTGATCTCGACCGTGGAGTTGACGTAGCAGACCACGGCAAGGTCGTCACCGTACTCGGCGCGCGCCGCGTCGACCGTCTCGCGCTTGACCATGTGCGCCATGGGACAGTCCGCGCCCGGCTCGGGCAGCAGCACGGTCTTAGTGGGATTGAGCAGCTTGGCGCTCTCGCCCATAAACTCCACGCCGCACAACACGATGGTCTGCTGCGGCAGGCTTTTGGCGAGCTTTGCCAGGTAGAAGCTATCGCCGACGTAATCGGCAACGGCTTGGACCTCAGGCGCCACGTAATAGTGCGCCAGGATCACCGCGTCACGTTGGGTTTTTAGTTGCTGAATGGCCTCGACGAGCTCTGCGGGCACCAATGCCGCGCGCTCCGTTGCCGTCGTTGCCGATGCCAGGCCGGCCGCAATGTCGCGTGCAAGCTCCGATGCATCCATGTTCGCGCTCTGTGCCATCAAGGCCCCTCTCTTTTGGCGAATCTTGGGGCTTTAGTATGACACCTAGGTTTACAGCTGACAAGACAGCTGTAAACCTAGGTGTAAAGTTGAAATAAAGATTCGATCATGCGGCAGGCCCATTTTCGAACTGGCAAACTGAGGATAGCCGAGCTCTCGATAGCGTAGGAGGCATCTTTGGACGGCCGCCGCGCATGGTCGACGGCATGCCCGCCAGGCAATCGCTCGCCGGCGCCAATCCGCTACAGTGGAGCAGCCGCCGGGGTCAGCTGCTTGATATAGGCCCACATGCGCTGCTTGGCCGCTTTGTCGGTCAGCGCCGCCTCAAAGCCATCGAGCGCGAGCACGCGGCGGCCCTGCACATGGGCGATCAGACCGGGCTTGAGCATGGCGGTGTCGAAGTCATCGATTGCCACGAGCATGTCGGCGTAGGTCTCGCGCATGACATCGGCCGCGTTGTTGTCGAGCAGTAGCACCGCCTCGGGGTCCAAGGCCTCAAGCGCCTCGCGGAACAGCTCGCACGGTAGAGTCTCGCCCACCGCGGCCGCTCCGTCACCCACGCCAGCGACGCTTGCCAGCACGCAAAAATCCTCGGGCGCGTAGCCGATGGCCCCAAGCGCCTTGCGCAACGCCGCGCCATCCGGGCCGGCGGCAAGCTCGCCACCCGAACGCTCGGCCTCGTCCAGATCGCCTTTGACCAGCACGATCGGCGAGCACGCGTTGCCCGCGATACGCACGCCACGGGCCGCAAGCGATGCAAGCTCCTGCTCGGCCGCTTGGGCGATGGCTTCTTTTTTCTGGCTTTGTGACGTGGGCATGCGCTCTCCAATCGTTTGCGTGCCCACCATTATATAAAAGAGCCGCCCGCGAGTGGTTGCTTTGCGGGCCACTGTCGTACTGAGTTTTACGCGGCTAAGCCGCGTCGCATTATGGAGGTCACCATGGCTGACATTAAGCAGATTACCCCCGAGAACTTCGATTCCATCGTTAACGACGGCCTGCCCGTGCTGGTCGATTTTTGGGCGCCCTGGTGTGGGCCCTGCCGATCGCTCTCGCCCATCGTTGACGAGGTGGCAGACGAGCTGGCTGGCAAGCTTGCCGTTGCCAAATGCAACGTCGACGACAACCAAGACCTGGCCATGAAATATGGCGTCATGAGCATCCCCACGCTGGTTGTTTTTAAGAACGGCGAGGAGGTCGACCGCTCGGTCGGCGCGCTGCCCAAGGCAAGACTGCAGGCACTGCTGGAGAAGCACCTGTAATACGCTGGTTACATTTTGACGTCCTGCCGCCGTCCATGAGCGCTTTTGCACCGCTCGCCGGACTTCTGGGTGTACCGCGTGCGACCACGGATAGTATGGTAGATACAAACAGCCCCCAGTGAACGGGTGCGGGTCAGACGGACTCGCACCCGTTTTCTTATGCGGTAGCGCCCCGTGCGGGCGTAGTAGAATCTGAACCACTGGATTGCCCCGAGCATAAGGAGATTTCCCATGCATGACGTCGGAATGAACATGAGCCAGCTTGCCATGAGCGTCAAGCAGGTCGACGACACCATCGAGCTCGCCCACGAGTGGAGCCATCAGCTGCTGCATGCGACCGAGAATTTTGACATGGAGCGCATTGGCGCCAAGCTCGAAGCTGCCATGACCGCACTGCACGAGGCGCATGACGCGCTCGAGGGCTACGAGGAAGCCATCGAGGCTGACCACAACTCCGTCGGCTCCGTAAAGCTGGTGTAGGGTGTCCGAACACGAACACGAGCACGGCTGCGGGCACGACCACCGCAACGGCACGGGCGACGAGGCGAGCTGCCGTTGCGGCGGCGGCTCCGAGCTGGTCCGTTTTTCGGTCACCGCGCCCGATGACCTACTGCGCCGCTTTGACGAGCAGATCGCACGCCGCGGCGACGTGGCCAACCGCTCCGAGGCAGTGCGCGATTTGATTCGCGCCTCAATCGCCAAAGAGCAAATGCGCACGCCCGATGAGCACGTTATCGGGTCGCTCACCATGATCTACGACCATCACACCGGCGACCTGACGCGCCGCCTGGACGAGGTGCAGCACGACTACACCGACGAGATCGTATCGACGATGCACGTGCATCTGGATCACCACAACTGTCTGGAGATTCTGGCGCTCAAGGGTCGCGGCGAGCGCGTCTACGAACTGGCCGACCGCCTGCTGGGCCTGCGCGGCGTTAAGCACGGCGAGCTCACCTGCGCCGCCACCAGGCAAAGTCTGGGGCTATAGCGGGATTTCCCGCAGCGCACCTGCCAAAAAGGGACAGGTTTGTTTTGGCAGGTTTAGAAGTTTTACCTACCAAAATAAACCTGTCCCTTTTTGGTCGGTTTTGATGAGGGGTGTCACATGCGGCATGTGCATATTCATGTGACGGGCATTGTGCAGGGCGTTGGCATGCGGCCATTTGTGTATCGCGAGGCCATGGCGCATGGCATTTGCGGATGGGTGCTCAACTCGGGCGACGGCGTGCATATCGAGGCGCACGCTCCGGCCGATGCGCTCGATGCTTTTGTTGCCGCGCTTTCTGAGCATGCGCCCGCGGCGGCTCGCGTTGAGCATGTCGAGGTTGTAGACCTAGCACCCGGCAACTGGGATGCCGCTAACGAGCAGGGCTTTCGCATTGTGGCGTCGCAGGACCAGACCGCGCACACGACGCTCGTTTCGCCCGATATCGCCACCTGTGACGATTGCCTGCGCGAGTTGTTCGATCCCGCCGACCGACGCTATCACTACCCCTTTATCAACTGCACCAACTGCGGCCCACGCTTTACCATCATCCGGTCGCTGCCTTATGACCGAGCGGCTACCTCGATGGACCGTTTCCCCATGTGCCCCGCCTGCGCCGCAGAGTATGCCGATCCACTCGACCGTCGCTTTCACGCACAGCCCGATGCCTGCTTTGATTGCGGGCCGCATATTACGTGGCGCGAGGCTGTGAACGGCGATGCGTGCGGGAATTCGTCCGCGACACCGGCCGTCGGCACCACACGCGAGGCCAGCGACGCTATCATCGAGCGCTGCGTTGAGCTGCTGGCCAGCGGCGGCATCGTCGCCATCAAGGGCCTGGGCGGATTCCACCTGGCCTGCGATGCCGCCAACGAGCAGGCGGTGGCCGAGTTGCGCCGTCGCAAACGCCGCAGCAATAAGCCGCTTGCCGTCATGGTGCACAGTCTTGCCGATGCCGGGCGCCTGTGTCACATCGACGATGCTGAACGCGATCTGCTCGCTGGCAGTATCCGCCCCATCGTGCTGCTGCGCCGGCGTGCTGTTTGCGGGAGCGACGGCGATTCTCCCGACGCCCTCGTACTCGCACCGTCCGTCGCGCACGACTTGCCCGAGCTCGGCGTCATGCTCCCCTATACGCCGCTTCAACATCTGTTGCTTGCCGCGGCAGAAGCCTGCGGTATGCACGCGCTCGTCATGACCAGCGGCAACCTGAGCGAAGAGCCCATCGAGACCGATGACGATCTTGCCTGGGAGCGCCTCGTTGCCGCCGGCATTGCCGACGCGCTGCTCGGCAACGATCGAGCGATTCTCTCGCGCTATGACGATTCCGTGGTGCGCGTGGTCGACGGCGCCGTTATGCCCGTTCGCCGCGCTCGTGGATATGCACCCCAGCCGCTGCCGTTGCCGGCGCTCGACGGCGCTCCGTCCTGCGTACTCGCCTGCGGGCCGCAACAAAAGGCCACGATTACGCTCACGCGTGAAGGGACGAACGGCGAGGCGACCTGTTTTGTGTCGCAGCATATCGGCGATGTTGAAAACGGCGGGACCTTCGATGCCTGGAACGCCGCGCGCACGCGCTTGGAAGATCTCTTTGACTTGGCGCCCGCCGCCTTGGCCTGCGATTTACACCCCAGCTATCTATCGGGCCAGTGGGCGCGCGAGCAGGCGCGAAAATGCAATCTGCCGCTCGTCGAGGTGCAGCACCATCATGCGCATATCGCGAGCGTAATGGCCGAGGCCATCGCCGCGAGCCAGCTTACAACCGACGCGCGCGTCCTTGGCATCGCCTTTGACGGCACCGGCGCCGGCACCGATGGGACCATTTGGGGCGGCGAGTTTCTTGTTGCCAGCCTTGGCGGCTTTGAGCGCGCCGCGCATTTGCGCACCTGGGCGCTCCCCGGTGGGGCGGCCTCCGTGCGCGGCGCCCGCCGCAACGCCTTTGCCCTGCTCAGTGAGCTCGGTCTGCTCGAGCACCCAGGTACCGCTCGGCTTTTGAACAGCCTTGACGAGCAAACGCGCAGCATAACGGCAACGATGATCGAGCGCGGCATCAACAGTCCGCGCACCAGCAGCATGGGTCGCCTGTTTGATGCCGCAGCCGCGATTTTGGGCATTTGCGGCCAGGCAACCTACGAGGGCGAACCCGCCATCGAGCTCGAAGCCGCCGCCTGGCGCGCACTCGACAACGAAATCGCCCATTTTTCCGACGACAACGCCGGCTATTTCGCATCTGGCCCATCGTGGTTGGACGGCTCCTATGTTCTGGACCAGAAAGCACTCTTTGTGGCACTTTTGGAGGGAATTGAAGCCGGAGCGCCCGTCGACAGGCTCGCACTCGACTTCCATGTCGCCGTCGCGCGCTCCTCGGCGCGCATCGCCAGCGAAATCTGCGTGCACGAGGGCATCGACACCGTCGCGCTCTCGGGCGGCGTGTTCATGAACCGACTTCTGCTTCAGCTCCTCACCCGCGAGCTCAAAAGCGCAGGCCTTACTGTCCTTGTCCCCCACACCGTACCCGTCAATGACGGCTGCATCGCCTACGGTCAGGCGGCGGTCGCAAGCGCTCGTCTTGCGCAGATTGCATCACAGTAGCTCGCCCTCGCACCCCACCGCGCCCAGCCGTCTCACAGGCGTAACGCGTTTGCCCGCGAACCCCGCGAGCGCTACCATCAACTGATGGATTATTGAGCGCTCATCCAGCGCAAAGCGTATACAAGGGGAACAATATGTGCCTTGCCGTTCCCGGTAAAGTAGTCAAACGCGACGACGGCCTCAAGGCCACCGTCGACATGATGGGCATCGAGCGCCCCGTGTCGCTGCGACTCGTGCCGACGGCGCAGGTTGGCGACTATATTCTCGTACACGCCGGCTTTGGCATCCAGATTGTCGACGAGCAGGAAGCACAGGAAACGCTCGAGCTTGTTAATGCCATGTCCGAGCTGGTCGAAGAAGACCAGCTGGCCACCAACCCGGCGGAGGCTTACTAGTGGCGCCCGAGCAGCCGGCTCGCTCCGGTATCGATTTCTCGGCATTCCGCGATCCCAAGCTGGCTCGCGAGCTCATCGAGCGCATTCATGAGCTTGTCGGCGACCGCACCATCAACCTTATGGAAGTCTGCGGCACGCATACCGTGAGCATCGGGCGCTATGGCTTTCGCTCCATTATGCCGGCAGGGCTCAAGCTGCTGAGCGGCCCGGGCTGCCCCGTCTGCGTCACCGCCAACCGCGACATCGACCACGCAATCGCGCTCGCCAACATAGACGGCGCCATCATCACCACCTTTGGCGACATGATGCGCGTGCCCGGATCATCCACCTCGCTCGCTGCGCAAAAGGCGGCGGGGCGCGATATTCGCATTGTGTACTCCCCGCTCGACGCGCTCGACATTGCCGAGCAAAACCCTGATCGCCCGGTCATTTTTATGGGCGTGGGCTTTGAGACTACGACGCCCACCATCGCCGTCGCCATCTTGGAGGCCGAGGCACGCGGGCTTTTGAACTTCTCGGTCTATTGCGCCCACAAGACCACGCCGCCGGCGCTGCGCGCCATCGCCAACGACCCCGAGACCGCCATCGACGGCTTTATCCTGCCGGGCCACGTCGCCACCATCACGGGCTTGGCCCCCTTTGGCTTTTTGGTCGACGAATTCAATACCCCGGGCGTGGTCACGGGATTTGAGCCCGTCGATATCCTGCAGGGCATCTGCATGCTGGTCCAGATGGTTGTCGAGGACAGGCCGGCGATTGACAACGCCTACCGTCGCGGCGTCAATGCCGACGGCAATCCCGTAGCGCGCCAGCTGGTCGAGCAGGTATTTGAGCCGTGCGATACCACGTGGCGCGGGCTGGGATCGATTGCGGCTTCGGGACTCGCCATTCGTCCCGAGTTTTCGCACTTTGATGCCAGCATGCGCTTTGACGTGTCCATCGAGCCGACGGTCGAGCCACGCGGGTGCCGCTGCGGCGACGTGCTGCGCGGGGCCATTACGCCGAGCGACTGCCCCCTGTTCGGCCACGCTTGTGCGCCCGAGCATCCCGTCGGCCCCTGCATGGTGAGCTCCGAGGGCAGCTGCGCAGCATATTTCCGCTACCGAGGCTAATAGGTTCCGCCGTTCTAACGAACGGCGGACCAGTCGACGCTGCGCCTCACCCATATAATTCCACCCACGATTGGAGTTTTCGATATGTCCCATAGCGTTACCGATAGCACCGTCCTGTTGGGCCACGGCTCTGGCGGTCAGATGATGAAACGCATCATCGATGAGGTCTTTTTGGATGCCTTTGGGTCGCCCGAGTTGCTCGAGGGCAACGATGCCGGCGTCGCCGCGCTGCCCACGAGCGGGCGCATTGCCATGTCGACCGACAGCTTTGTAGTCTCGCCGCAGTTCTTCCCCGGTGGCAACATCGGCCGCCTAGCCGTGTGCGGAACCGTTAACGATGTCGCGACCTCGGGCGCCAACGTGCGCTACCTATCGTGCGGCTTTATCCTCGAAGAGGGCTATCCCATGGACAAGCTCCGCCAGATTGTGCAGACGATGGCCGAAACGGCGCATGAGGCGGGCGTGTCCATAATCACGGGCGACACCAAGGTGGTCGAGCGCGGCGGGGCCGACGGCGTCTACATCAATACCGCCGGCGTGGGCGAGGTTCCCACGGGCGTGGCGCTCAGCGGCGCCAACTGCCGCCCCGGCGATGTCATCCTGGTCTCGGGTACGCTGGGCGACCACGGCATCGCCATCATGAGCCAACGCGAGGGCTTGGCGTTTTCGAGCACGATCGAAAGCGATGCCGCACCGCTCAACCACCTGATTGCCGACGTTCTGGCCGCAGCACCCGACACACGCTGCTTCCGCGACCCCACGCGCGGTGGCCTGGCCTCGACGCTCAACGAGTTTGCGCAGGCCAGCGGCGTTGCCATGGAGATCGACGAGGACGATGTGCCCGTGCGCCCCGACGTGCAGGCAGCCTGCGAGATGCTCGGCTACGATGTGCTGCAGGTGGCAAACGAGGGCAAGATGGTTGCCGTCGTGCCGGCCGAGCAAGCCGATGCCGCGCTGAGCGCCATGCGCGCCGCCCGCTACGGCGAGAATGCCGCCGTCATCGGTCGCGTGTTGCCGCTTGCCGAGGGCGCCCGTCCCGCCGTGCGCGTGCGCACCGGCTGGGGTTCGACCCGCATCCTCGACATGCTCGTAGGAGAGCAGCTGCCGAGAATTTGCTAACGACAAAGGCTCAGGGCTATTAAAGATATTCAGATTCCAAACATGCCCGGCACGCATGCCCAGTATCATGGGGTGCGTTTTGAAACCCAATGACGGGAGCTTTCATGGCAGCAGCTTTTTCCCATGTGATCTTTGACCTGGACGGTACCATCCTCAACACACTCGAGGACCTGGCGGCCGCCGGCAACCATACCTGCGAGATGCACGGCTGGCCCACGTTTGCCGTAGACGAGTACCGCTACAAGGTGGGAAACGGCATGCTCAAGCTGGTTGAGCGCTTTATGCCCGCCGAGTATGCGGGCGACGGCCGCATGTTTGAGCAGACGCTTGCCGAGTTTAGGGCTTACTACGGCGAGCACAAGGAGGACCACACCGTCCCCTATGCCGGCACGATCGAGATGCTCGACCGCCTACGCGCCGCGGGCGTTCAGCTTGCCGTGCTCACCAACAAGGACCACATCTCGGCGGCTCCGCTTATCGAGAAGTATTTTGGTTCCGAGCGCTTTGCGCTGGTGCAGGGCCGTGTCGATGCGTTTCCGCCCAAGCCCGAAGCCCCCGTCACGCTACATGTGATGGAAGAGCTAGGCGCCGACCCGGCGACCACACTCTACGTAGGCGATTCCAATGTCGATATCCTGACCGGCCACAACGCCGGCCTTAAGAGTGCGGGCGTCAGCTGGGGTTTCCGCGGCCGCGCAGAGCTGGAAGCCGCCGGCGCCGACTACGTGGTGGACACCCAGGGCGAGCTCGCAGCGCTAATCCTGGGCGAGTAACGAGCGACGCTGCTTAACGCAGCTGCGACAATGCTGTTGCGCGGAAAGTAGTCGTAGGTGACGTTCTTAAACGACTAGTCAGACA